>CAJGCK010000038.1 GCA_904501795.1 uncultured Clostridia bacterium | reverse complement strand
GTCCATATTGCACCATTTCGTGTTTATTAACGCTTACAGTAAAACTTCCGCTTTCTTTATAAAGAGTTGCAAAAAGATAAACGATAACCAAAAGCACGCCTACTGCAACAGCAGTTATTTTTAAGATTTTAGAGCGGGTGTTATACTTAGTTATTTCTTCAGCCGTAACACGCGCTTTTCTTTTTCTTTCACTTTCAGTTTGCTTCATCTTCTATACCACCGACACGCCATTCTTTGTGCACAAGCTTGGCATCGGCTGTTTTAGTGTATCCATCAGCACCCACTTTTTCTAAAAGCGAAATATACTCATCTTCCACGCAAGAACCATAAATCTTGCAAGGACGGGATTCTATAATGCCCATAACGCCACTTATTTGACCTTGTTTTTCTTCATTGTCAAGCAAGCGAGTAAAATAACCGTCTAAGAAAATATAGTCATACTCAATGCCGTTTAGCCTTAATAATGGGCAGAATTCTTGAGCAACTTCGCAAAGCACTAGCTTTACGCCAAGTTTTTTTAGTTTTTCAAGTTCTATTTTATATCTATCAATATTTTCAAACAATATATCTGCCGAAAGTTCAATGCAAATCTTTTGTGGGTCAACTTCTGGAAACAATACAAAGTAGTTTTCAAGTATTTGCATTAGTTCACCGTTAAGAAGCGACCTTGCATAAGTAGATATTGTAAAAAAGTTTGCAGACTTAAACTCTTTAACTAACTCTTCATAAAAGAAAAATAGTTTTTCAATATTTCTTTCGGTAAGTCTTGTGCCTTGGTTTGTTCTACGAGCGATATACCTATATTCGTTTGCAGTTAAAGTGCCAAGCTCTAAACTTTTAACGACCAAAGACGTTCTTACACCTTCAACATCTGATGAAAAATTTACAACCCTTTGTAAATCAAGTATTATTGGTTTAATACCACTATCAATAACTTGTTCAACTGCCTTTTTAATTATCATATCTACCCTTTATAAAACAATAAAAGCCAACTCATTGCAAACACGAATTGCAACTGGCTGGCTTAAATTTTGAGGCCCCTTTAGTTTTGCGTCATACCCTTTCGGATATTTTGCCAAAAATTAAAGTTATTGGTTAATAATAGCACTTCCTAGCCACCTTGTCAACAATTTGAAAAAACATTTTATGACTTTGTAACTATCTTGTTTTTACCACTCTTTTTTGCGATATAAAGTCTATCGTCTGCGATTTCTTTTAAGTATCTATAGTCATAACCCGTTTGTTCTGTAAAGGCAACGCCAATACTTGCCGAAATCTTTACGTTTAAGTCAAACTTTTCGCACACTTCTTCTATTCTATTTGCAATTCTTTCTAAAATGCCAATAGCATATCTTTCTTCTTTAACATCGTGCAACAATATAATGAACTCATCGCCACCATATCTACCAACGACGTCTTTACCACGAGTCTCTTCTGTTAGAACTCTACCCACTTCGTAAAGTATTTTATCGCCCATTCCGTGTCCATATCTATCGTTTACCATCTTAAAGTTGTCAAGGTCCATAAACACCAACGAATTTGGAGTGCTTTTATCCTTTAGTGTTTCAGAGCACTTGTGCGACAAACCTTGTTGGTTGCGTAAACCCGTCAAGAGGTCGGTATGTGCCATTTCAAGCGCATACTTTAGGTCGTTTCTCATCTTTACTTCTTGACCGATATCTTTTGTACCGATAATTACGTAAAAGCCTATATCGTTGGTCGTGTCTTTTTTTATCTTTTCTTCATAATAAGTTACTTCGCCGTCCGGACTTTTGAATTCGTATTCAAACCTAATAACGTTATGCTTTTCAAGTTTCCTTTTTATTACTTCTGATGATAACAAATACTTAAACTCTGCTCTATTTTTGTCAGAAACAAATCTATCGGCATAGACGCCAACCGTTTGTGAAAAACTCTTTGAGCCTTCTTGCCAATCGCCAAGCTTTTCATCTTCTCTATAAAACTCTACCATATCATTATCTAAGTTAGCATAAGCTATGGTCTTGAATTCATCACACATTGAACGAACAACAGAGTCTTTGTTTCTACGGTGCGTTTTTTCTTCGTTTTCTTTAGTGATGTCATAAATAACGCATAGTGCAGTCACGTCATCAAGCCACTCGTCTTTGCTTAGATATATAATTTTGTGATAATCGTGGCAAACGTTATGGCTATCATTAGCACTATAGTTAAGTTCAAGTTTTCTTGAGCCTTTTTCGTATTGCTCCAACAAATACTTACTATTGCAAATATTCAAGAACTCATCTTTGTTTTTTACAATGTGCCCATTAGCCCACCTTCTTTCGTATTCGGTATAGTATAAGTCGCCACTTTTATTAGAAATATCTGTAAAATCTTCGCTATCTTGCTCTGAACCACTTAGGTATATAAGCCTACCTTCAACCCTGTTTTGAGTTAGGTCTACTTCCATATACGCAACTGCGTTGTTAAGCATTATGTCTATATACTTGTTTTGAACATAATAACGGGCAGGGGCAAGAAATCCTGATTTATTATCGTTTTGACCAGTCCTTTCTGCAAAGGAAATCATTCTTATCATTGCCTTTACGGTAAGTCTTTCCTTTTCACCATAAGCGCGCACGCCACTAAAACTTAAAAGTATTTCGCCAAGCGTTGGGTGCATCCAAGGGAATATGATTTGAATTAAATCGGTTGATGTTGCAAGTTTATCTAGTTTTTCTTTAACAAGTCCCACGTAACCTTCTTTAATTCTACTAAACCAAAACTTATTGCACTCAACAGGCGTAAGGTTTTCAGGCATACCTAAAATTTGTTCTACCATCTTATCTGGGTGCATATCAAATGTTTGCGTTGCAAAGTCACAATCTATTACACACAAACCTACGCCGATTTTTGATAGAATTCATGCTGGGTCAAACTTAGAAATTTGTTCTTTGTCTTTTTTGCGCAAAAGGCGCGCAAGGCGTTTTCTGTTTTTGTATTCATTGCTTGCTTTGTTTATATATCTTTCTTCAAACTCATTGGCAGTGCAAGGCTTGTCAAACACATATCCCTGATATGTGTCTGGACTGATGCTAGATAAGGTTAAAACGTCTTCTTCGGTTTCAACACCTTCACAACATACCTTTATATCATTGTTTCTAGCAAAACTAACAAGGTTGTTTACAAGTAAATAACTATAAGAGTCTTTCTTTATGCCTGTTATAAATCTTCTTTCAATCTTGATTTCATCTGCCTTAATTTCTTTAAGAAGAGCAAGGTTAGAATATCCCGTACCAAAGTCATCAACCGATATTTCTATGCCGGCTTCTTTACAAGTCCTTGTAAGAACAGGCACGTTTTCCACTTCGTCAGAACGCACTGTTTCAACAATCTCAATGCCCACAGACTTTGGTGGAAGTTTTGCCTCTTTTACAATTTTAATAATATCATCTAAGCACTCGTCTAACTGCTCAAAAGAAAAGTTTACACTTACCCTAAGTCCAGGCAAATGCTTGCGCCATTTTTTAACCTGCTTAATTGCTTCTCTAAAAATCCATATGCTTGCCCTGCCCATTAAACCATATTCTTCCATAATTGGTAAAAATTGGTCTGGAAAATATTGCTTGCCACTTCTGGATTGAAACCTCATTAAAGCTTCCACGCCCTTAACTCTAAACGTGCCGTTTTCTATTTGTGGTTGGTATCTAACAGAAAATCCTTCAAATTTGTTTCCAACGCTCGCTTCAAGTTCTATAGCAAGGTCTTTTCTATTTATATCTTCATCTATGTTGTTCACTGTTGAAAAGGTAATTTTTGAGCGAGAGTGTTTCTTTGCTTCACCAACCTCTTTTATCCACATAAAATACATACTTTTTTCATCAGTAAACATCTTGTTGCATCTTACTGCAAGCGCTGTCATAGTTACATAGCCGTGAACTTTTTCGCAAATAGAATTGTATAAATTGCAAACGCTATTTTCAGTGCCACCTTCAACACATATTGCAAAAATATCTTCTTCTATATGATAAACGTGTCTCTTTGTAGTGGCATATTCTTCTATGTCCCTACCACAACGCTCTATCAATTTTTCCACATATTCTTTGCCGTGCTCTGAATATGCTTTGGCAATTCTATCAAGTGCCAAAAAGAGCAGAATTCCCTTTTTGCCAACCTTCTTTCTTTGGGCAATGTCTTCAAGCATCTTGTTTTTGTTAAATAAACCCGTTAGTTTGTTTATTTTATTTTCCAAAACCGACCTTGAAACTCTGCCAAGAAGCATAAGTGGATTGCCATTATCGTCATCTATAACGTTGCCACGACAGTTAACCCAAACACCCTTGCCATCTTTGTTTGCCCAGCGATATGTTAAGTCGTGCTCTTTCTTTTCGCCACTCTTAACTAATTTAAGGTCTTTAGAAACTGCTAGCCTATCATCTTTATAAATTAGATTCATTAGTTCTTGGTCGGTGTTAGGTGTTAAACCTGTGCCTTTTAAGTTAAATTCATCACTTATTCTTCCAAAAAACCAGTTTAATCCATTTCTGATGTCCCATACGTACAAATAATCTTCCGTGCTGTGACTTAATGCATCAAACGATTCTAGATATTTTTGAATTTTTTCATTATTGCTCATTTTTTCCTCTCTTTATCACTCGTTTTTTATAAAGCGATTTATGTGCTGAAGCAAGAATATTTTTTGTTTGTTTTGTATCATTCTAACGTTTTTATTATTTTATAATAAATTATATCACATGTTTTTTGTTTTTTCAACAATTTTATTAATCATTTAACCAAAAATACAAGTTGTATATTTGCTTATTCTCATCAACAAAAAAACCTAATCCGACTATAATTTTCGGATTAGGTTACAAGTGGTTGCGGGAGTGGGATTTGAACCTCACGACCTTCGGGTTATGAGCCCGACGAGCTACCAAGCTGCTCCATCCCGCGATATTTTGTTGATGCTTACTAATAATATAACTTTTTTTAAGGTTTGTCAACCGATAAGTTGTAAAAATTTTAAATATATTATATTTGCGCTTGAAATTTTTTTGCCCGTTTGCTACAATTATGTTATGAATATCGATTTGCAAAAATTTAATCTAAACGAAAAATGCGTTGCCGTGGCTGTATCCGGCGGGCAAGACTCTATGTGTCTTTTGCATTATTTGTTGGTTAACTCTAAAAAATTTAATTATTCGGTTGTAGCAATAAACGTTGAACACGGTATTCGTGGCGAATCTTCCGTTAAAGATAGTGAATTCGTTAAAGACTATTGTGCAAAAAACGGCGTGCCTTGTTATTCGTTTACAGTTGACGTTCCTGCCTATGCCCAAAAAAACAAACTAACCTTAGAACAAGCGGGCAGAAAGCTTCGATACGATATTTTTTACGAAACTATTAACAACGGAAACTGCGACGTGGTTGCAACTGCGCATCATCTTGGCGACAACGTAGAGTCTATTTTGCTAAACCTATTCCGTGGCAGTGGTGTTTCGGGAGTTGTGGGTATTAACGAAGAATACTCAAAAGGAATAATCCGCCCGATGCTGAATGTACAAAAGTCGCAAATCGAATTATACTCCATAGAAAACGGCGTTCCTTTCGTTACCGATGAAACAAATGCCGACACTGATTATACACGCAATTTTTTACGTATAAATATTATTCCCAAAATAAAAGAAATATTCCCCGAATTTGAAAAAAGCGTGCTTCGTTTTTCTTCGATAATCGAGAGTGAAAACGCCTTTTTAGAAGACTTAACCAAAAAAAGTTGTAAGATTAAAGACGGCGCGGTTTATCTTCCGTTATCTTTGCACCCCGTTCTATTCAATAGGGCAACCGTGTACGCGTTAAAGGAACTTGGTTTAAAAAAGGACTGGGAAAAAGCGCACGTAGACGGAGTTGCCCACCTAAAAAATCTTAAAAACGGGAGCAAGACCGTTTTACCAAAGGGTATTGTCGCCATCAAAGAATATGACAACGTAGTGCTTTATCGACCAACCGTTTTAGATGGAGCGCCTATCCCCTATTCATACGGCGAGTGGACGATTGGCGATTACGAAATTTCTGTTAAAGAAGTTTTGCCAAGCAATCTAAAAGACGGCTTGTTTGCAGATGGAGATAAAATTCCTAAAACCGCGGTAATCCGTTATAAAAACGACGGAGACGTTTTTACTAAATTTGGTGGCGGAACTAAAAAATTAAACGATTATTTTACCGACAAAAAAATACCGTTACGGCGCCGTGAATTTATCCCCGTGCTTGCAAACGAGAATAAAATTTTAGTAATTTTCGGTGTTGCAGTATCTAACGCCGTTAGGGTGGATGAAAAAACAAAAACCGTTGTTGAATTTTCGTGCAAAGAAAAAAAATAGGACGTATAAAATAAACCCCCGCTTCTTTATACTCGGGGGTTTTTTTATTTCTTTTTAATTTTGCCCTGTTCTATCACTATTTTATTAACGGCGTTATCTTTAAAGACAGTCCTATCAAAATTAGTTGCGGTGAATATCGTTTGAATACCACTAACCGCTTGAACTAGTTTGCGTTGACGCTTTTTGTCTAGTTCCGAAAGAACGTCGTCTAGAATAAGAATAGGATACTCTCCAAACCGTTGTTTGAACGCTTCTGCTTCGGCAAGTTTGAGCGAAAGCGCAACCGTTCTTTGTTGACCTTGCGAGCCGTATACACGCGCGTCTAATCCATTTAAAACAAACTTTATATCGTCTCTGTGCGGGCCAACGTTAGTGAAACCCAAGCGCATATCTTTTTCTAGGCCCGTTTTTAAGTCTTGATATAGAGCGTATGCAATTTCTTCTTCAGTGCCGTAGTAACCACTTTCGGTTTTAATTTTAAGGTCTTCTTTCCCGTCGGTTAAAAAGGCGTGCTTTTGGTTAACGATAGGCGCGATATCTTCTAAAAACTTGTTCCTTGCGCAAATTATTTTACTTGCTTGGCGAGAAAGTTGTTCGTCCCACACGGGTAAAGTTTCTCTTATTATCGATTTTGACGGTTCTTTTAGCAAATTATTTCTTTGCGATAAAATCTTGTTGTAGCGTTGAAGGGCGTAAAAATAGTTCTTGGACATTTGTGAGAGTGAAACGTTCAAAAACCTGCGCCTATCTTCAGGGCTTTCTTGCACGAGTTTAAGTTCTGCGGGATTGAAAAAAACGCTGTGTATATTACCAAACAATTCGCCAACTTTTAAAACTTGTAAGCCGTTTATATAAATACTTTTTTTGTCTTTTTTGTTAAAAACTATTCTAACCGAAACTTCACCGTATTCGCTTTTAGCCGTGCCCAAAATTTCCGCACGTTCTTCGCCGTTTTTGATAATAAGACTATCTCTACTTGCGCGCGGAGAATAAGCGGTGCACAAAAAAAACACCGCTTCAGCGGCGTTGGTTTTGCCCTGAGCGTTAGCGCCACATAAAAAGTTTATTCCCTTTTCAAACTCAATTACTTCTTCCGAATAGTTACGAAAGTTGCGTAATTTCAACGAAGTGATGTACATAATAAAAAAATTTTTTAAAATTTCGCCATATTGACTTTATTTTCTTTTAAATTTATTATATAATGATTTTTACTTAAAAGCAAGAAAAAAAGGAAATTGTGTAATGGAAAGTTACGAAATTCTATGGAGGACTGTTCTTCCAGAGATAGAAAAAAACATAAGTGCGATGACGTATGAGACGTACGTTACTCAAATTAGACCGGCGGACGTGATTGATAACGCTATCGTTTTATACGTGCCAAGCAAACTAATTTTTCAAATTGTAGACGGGAACTTGCGTCCCCAAATTTGTTCTGCGCTTAAAAGCATTAACAACGAAATTACCGATTTTAAAACATACGTTGCTTCATCGCGCGAAGAATGCTTGTCTCAAGTAGACGAGAACGATTTTGTAAGACTTCAAAGACACGGTGGCTTACCCGTTAACCCCAAATTCACTTTCGACTCTTTCGTGGTGGGTTCTTCTAACGAGTATATTTTCGCCGCCGCCAAAGCGGTTGCTGAAAATCCTGGAGACGCCTATAACCCGCTTTTTATTTACGGTGGAACGGGGCTTGGAAAAACGCACATTTTGATGGCGATTGCAAACTATATCCGTAAACGCGCACCTAAACTAAACGTTTTATACACTACTTGTGAACAGTTTACCAACCAACACATTGAAAGTTTGAGCAAGGGCAAAACTTCGCCGTCGGATTTTAGGAGCATGTATCGTAACGTAGACGTGCTTTTGATTGACGACGTTCAATTCCTTGCGAGAAAACAAGGTATACAAACGGAGTTTTTCCACACCTTTAACGAACTTGTAATGCAAAACAAACAAATCGTTCTAACTTCCGACCGTTCGCCTAGCGAAATAGAAGTTTTAGAAGAAAGGTTGAGAACGAGATTTGAAGGTGGATTACTTGCAGACGTTCAACCGCCGGACATTGAAACTAGAATCGCAATTCTAAAGCGTAAAGCCGAAGAACAAAAATGCATAATTGACTTAAAAGTGTTGTCTTATATAGCCGAAACGGGCGACAACGATATTCGTTCGCTAATCGGCAAGTTGACCAAGGTTGTATTTGCTTCTAAATTACACGAGCGCCCTATCACCATTGATCTAGTTAACGAATCTTTAAAAGAATCGGCTAGCGAAACTCAAGAAGCGTTACAAGTAGACGATATTATAAATCGCGTTTGTGATTTTTATAAGGTAAGCAAAAGCGATATTCTAGGCAAGAAAAAGAATAAGGAATTTGTAGAACCACGCCAAGTTTGTATTTATTTGATAACCGAGATGATGAACTTACCGCTCGTTACCATCGGTCAAAAAATGGGCGGGCGAGACCATGCCACCGTTATATATACGCGCGACAAGGTTAGCGAACAACTTAAAACCAACCACAAACTTTCGGTTGAAATAAACGATATTAAAAACATGTTGCTTAAAAAATAAACCATGAACGAATTTTTAGAAGGACAATTCGACGCCGTAGTAATCGGCGCGGGACACGCAGGGTGCGAAGCCGCTTTGGCTCTCGCCCGCACGGGATTTAACACGGCCATGCTCACTCTTAATTTAGACAGCGTGGCTTTTTTGGCGTGCAATCCTTCTATCGGTGGAACGGCAAAGGGACAAATCGTTCGTGAAATAGACGCGCTCGGCGGACAAATGGGAATTAACGCCGACCAAAGTTTATTGCAAATTAGAATGCTTAATCGCGGTAAAGGTGCGGCGGTGCAATCGCTTCGTGGTCAAACGGACAAAAACGTTTACCACACTCTAATGAAACAGACGTTAGAGAACACCGAAAACTTAAAGATAGTTCAAGGTGAAGCGGTTGAAATCAAGGTAGAAAACGGGGCTGTTTGCGGTGTTAAAACGGCGTACGGCGGTGTTCTTACCTGTCGCGCGGTGGTAATCGCCACCGGTGTTTATCTAAACGGTAGCGTAATCGCGGGCGAATGGAAGCGCTCGTCGGGGCCAAACGGTTTTCAGCCGGCTAACGAATTAACGCAAAACTTAATTGATTTAGGTTTTAACGTTAGACGTTTCAAAACGGGAACACCCGCAAGGATAGATGGTAGAACGATAGATTTTTCTAAACTGGAAATCCAAGAAGGTGAAAGAGATATTTATCCGTTTAGCTACCTAACCGAACAAATACCGTTAGAACAAACGCCATGCTATTTAACCTACACCAACGAAAAGACACACGAGATAATTCGCGCAAACCTTCATCGCTCGCCACTATACGGCGGGCTTATAAAGGGCACGGGACCAAGATACTGCCCGTCTATAGAAGACAAGGTGGTTAGGTTCTCCGATAAAGAACGTCATCAACTCTTTTTAGAGCCCGAAGGCGCAGACACTCACGAAATTTACGTTCAAGGTATGTCCACTTCGCTACCACACGACGTTCAAAAACAAATGTACCGCACCGTCAAAGGTCTAGAAAACTGTGAAATTATGCGGTATGCTTACGCTATCGAATACGACGCAATAGATTCTTTAGATCTTTTACCCACTCTAGAATTTAAAAAGATTAACGGTCTATTTTGCGCGGGTCAAATAAACGGAACTAGTGGTTACGAAGAAGCCGCCGCCCAAGGTCTTATGGCGGGCGTCAACGCTTCTCTTAAAATGCGAAATATGTCACCGCTTATTCTTGGTAGAGACCAAGCGTATATAGGCGTTCTTATAGATGACTTGGTTACAAAAGGCACTAACGAGCCCTACCGTATGATGACTAGCCGTGCGGAATACCGAATAGTTTTAAGGCAAGACAATTCCGATTTGCGCCTTACCGAATTTGGTAGACAAGCGGGCCTGGTTGACGACAAGCGTTATTTTTCATATTTAAAACGTAAAGCGGAATACGAAAAGGCTACTGAAGAAATGAACCGCATTTTAAAACCCAAGACGGTTGAAAATTTACTCTCTAAAAAAAACTTACCTACTCCGCAAAGCGGAATAACTAAAGCCGATTTAGTTCGCCGTGGTTTTAGTATTGAAGAAATATCTTCTTCGCTCGGCGGTTTCGACGGTATATCCCCCTTTGTACTACACACCGTGGAACTAGACGCAAAATATTCGGGATATATCCAAAAGGGTTTAGAGCAAATAGAAAAGGCAAAAAAACTAGAAGAAAAACTTTTGCCCGCCGATATAGACTATTTATCAATATCGGGACTAAGGCTTGAAGCAAGACAAAAACTAGACAAAATACGCCCGTTGTCGCTGGGTCAAGCAGGAAGAATATCCGGTGTTTCCCCCGCGGACATAGCCGTTTTGATGGTATATTTAAAAAAATAACTTTATAAATACAAAAAGCCCGTTGCATTTAGTGCGTCAGTAATAGGGATTATTACTGACGCACTAGTTATATTTGCCTATCGGCAAGTTATATTGCTTTCGCAGTTATATTTTGCCTACGCAAAGTTATATTTACCCACAGGGTAAGTTATGGCAAATATAATATAACTTTGACTGCAAGTCAAAATATAACTTTTAGAATTATTCTAAAAATATAACTGTTTGCTATGCAAACAATATCACTTTACTTAAAACTTGATTTATGCTATAACTAATTTATGAGTGAAAGTGTTTTAAGAGAAAAAATAATCGAAACTCGACTTTTCACAAGTCGAGTTTTCTTTTGTCTACGTAAAACTACTTGATATAATTTCTTATTAGTGCTATAATAATTTTGCCAAATCAATTTCATAACAAGCAAAAGTAGGGATATTTTCTTTTTATAGATATATTTATACTTGTTTTAAGCATACTAAAAATCATTGAATTTGATAAAATGCAAATTCCATCAGGTTTTTAGTATGGTTATCCTTACTTGCTTGAAATTGGTTTGGCGACTATTGGAGTTTGCGTTTTTTGTGCGTTTACTTCGGTAGGCGCACTTTTTATTTTTTATACTATTTAGGAGGTTTATATGAAAGCACCAAAAGAATGCCCTATGTGTGGAGAGAAGGAAAAATGGAAGTACATTGATGATGCCAAAAAAGGTTTTTCTGGTGGGAAAGCCCTTGCTGGTGGAATTTTACTTGGACCAATAGGTTTGGTTGCAGGAGCATTAGGAAAGAAAAAACATTTATATATTTGTGCAAGTTGTGGCTTTCAACACGAATATGATAAATAAACAGTTCTAAAGTGTAGCACACTATACTTTGCAATCAAAGTCGTGTGATTTGCAAAGAAAAAATAAATATCCACCAGCTTAGCTGGTGGTTTTTCATTTTCGGGCAATTAGCCCTAAACTATTCTGGCTTACGCACAAGTGCGTATTTAAACGACCTGCCAGTCTCGCACTTTTTACTTGCTACCCGTAAACGGGTCTT
>CAJGCK010000037.1 GCA_904501795.1 uncultured Clostridia bacterium | reverse complement strand
GTTTGGATATATAAAAACCGATTATCCAAATTTATTCGTTAAAGACACGGTTTTATACAGAGCAATGTACTGCGGACTATGTAAGGGTATAGGTAAAACGTGTGGGCAAAAAGCACGGCTTGCGCTTAATTACGATCTAACTTTTTTGTCGGTACTGCTTCATAATATAACCGATACCGACGTCAAGATAGAAAAACAACACTGTGTAATTCACTGGGTGGGTAAACACCCTATCGCTAAAGTCGATTTCTTGACCGAGCGAATAGCGTGCTTAAACGTATTGCTTGCCTACCATAAATGTAATGATGACGTTTTAGACAATAAAAAGGGTAGGGTAAAGCGTTCGTTCTTTAAGAGCGCTTACAAAAAAGCCAAAGCAACCGAGCCTATTCTAAACGAAATAGTGGAAAAACGGTATAAAGAACTTCTTAAATACGAAACTGAGCGTGGAGACAGTATAGACCGTTCAGCAGATCCGTTTGGGAATATGATAAAAGACGTCGTGGCAGAGCTTATGAACGGTAATAGCACGGAAAATCTTGATAATCTTAGCTATAACTTAGGCAAATGGATATACTTGATAGACGCGTTAGATGATTTTTCTAAGGATAAAGAAAAAAATAATTATAACGTTTTTGTTAACGCGTATACTGATTGTATAGATAAAGAGCAACTCATCATAAAACATGGTAAAGAATTAAATGAAGTTTTTAGCACGGTATTAAACGAAATTTGTTGTAGCGCGCAAAAACTAGAATATAAGTTCAATCACGATTTAATAGATAACGTATTGATAAAGGGGCTTTCCGCCCGTACGAAAATGATAATGGAGAATGAAAAATGCAAGAATATTTCAAAATTTTAGGCGTTAGAGAAAACGCAACCGACGAAGAAATTGAATCGGCGTACAAAACGCTTAAAGAAAAGTACTCAAAGGATAGGTTTTTAGAAGGCGAGGCAGGTAATATTGCCGCTAAAAATTTAACGAAACTTGAAACTGCGTATATGGAAATCAAAGCTAATCGCAAAACCGAAAAGGAAGAACGTGTTTTTAACGACTATTCAGCAGTTGAAAAGCT
The DNA here is from genome assembly GCA_904501795.1 of uncultured Clostridia bacterium. Lineage (GTDB taxonomy): Bacteria > Bacillota > Clostridia > Christensenellales > Borkfalkiaceae > UBA1259. The sequence continues at coordinate 11,445 of CAJGCK010000037.1, read as the reverse complement.
TATTAAAGAAGGCTCGCTAAACTCCGCGCAAGACCAGTTAGACGCTTTTTCTGAAAGAGATGCGGAGTGGCACTATCTTCAGTCTGTAATTTTCTATAAAAAAAACTGGACTAACGAAAGTAAAAAACAGTTAGAGATAGCGCTAAATATGGAACCGCACAACACTAAGTATAGCGACGCGTTAACTAAATTAAAACAAAAAATGGAGTTTAACGAAAGACAGTTCTATTCGGGTAACGCGTATTATTCTAACGCAAGTCAAAACCCAAACGCCGATAGACAAATGGGGGATAGCGGTTGTGGTTCGTTTGTAGATTGTTGTGCTACTTATTGTTGTATAAACATGCTTTGTAACGGCTGTTGTAGATAATGAAAAGTAAAGTAATAGCAATTTCCGCTATCTCAGCGGGATTGATTGCCATGATACTATCCTTTGGCGTCTACTTTCAAGTAGCGGATATTTCGGCGGTTATATTATCGTCGGTGGTAGTTTTGCTCCCGCTTTATTATAAGTCGTATTTAGGTGGTTTTTTATCATATTTAGCGGGTGGACTAATTGCTTTTTTAATAACGGGTTTTAACTTTTTAAGTATAGTATTTATAAGTTACTTTATATTTTTTGGACTATTTCCCATTATAAAAATACTATTAGAATCGAAGAAATTAAACAAATTTTTAATTTTGGCAATAGGCGTTATATGGTGCGTTTTGTCATGTTACGCCGTATATTTTTACTACACAATGGTGATGTGTATGCCACTTGACTCCTTGCCTGAATTTATAAAAAACTACGTTTTGTTATTTATATTTTTAATAGGCGTGGTTTTCTTTGCGGTCTATGATTTTTTTATAAACGTTTCGCGAAAACTTACTGAATACTATTTAAGAAAAATTTTAAAATAGAAACATTATGTTAAAGAAAAACAACGAATACGTAAATACGGTTAATTGTTTGGGCGCTAACGGTGAAGGCGTTTTAAAAGAAGAAGGTGCGGTAGTTTTCGTGCCCTTCGTTTTACCAGGCGAAAAAATACGTTATAAGCTAGTTAAGGTTACTTCAAAGTGCGCTTACGGTAAAGTTTTAGAAGTCTTAACCCCTGCGGAAGAAAGGGTAAGACCCAAATGCTCGGTTTTTGGAAAATGCGGTGGCTGTCAACTACAACATCTTTCGTATTCTTATCAAATTAAAACTAAAGAAGAAACGGTTAAAAACTGTTTTAAAAAAATTGCGGGGCTAGATTTAACGGTTGCTTCTGCAATTAAATGCACTAACGAATACGGTTATCGAAATAAACTTTCTTTGCCGGTTGCTGATGGCGGAGATAAAGTTAATATTGGTTTTTTTGCCGAAAATTCGCATAGGGTTATCGATATAAATAATTGTTACATAAATCCGTCTTGGACGGAAAACGTAATATCAACTTTCAGGGAATATTTTAAAAAATACGACTTAAAAGGTTATAACGAACTTGATTTCAGTGGCGACGTTCGAGAAATAACCGTTAAAGAGATTAAAGACAACTTAATAATAACACTCGTTGTTTTAAATGAAAAAATTGCAGGCATAGACTACTTGATTTCAAAACTAAAATCGGCGTTAAAACTGCAGTTTTCGTTATATATAAACGTAAATAATTCACGTACAAACCTTATTTACGGTGACAAGTTTTTGTTAAAATATGGCAAGCCCGCTTACGTTGGCGATTTAAGGGGCATTAAATACAAGATCGGCGTTCAAAGTTTTATGCAAGTAAACAATGAAATGTGCGGTAAACTTTACTCCGCCGTTTGTGAAGCCGTTTGTGCCGATGAAAACACAACCGTTATCGACGCTTATAGTGGAGCAGGGTTAATGACGGCTATGCTTGCAAAAAATGCAAAGAAAGCGATAGGTATAGAAGTTTGCAAAGAAGCGGTAGATAGCGCAAACGAATTAAAAGAAGTTAACGGGTTAAACGATAAAATGTTTAATTATAACGGCAAATGCGAAGAACTTCTTCAAAAAATAATCGATCAAGAAAAAGAAAACGGCGCAAAAGTTTGTCTTGTATTAGACCCACCACGAAAAGGGCTAGACCAGTCGGTTATAGATGCAATAATTAAAAGCGGTATCGAAAAAATTGTGTATGTATCGTGCAAACCGTCAACTCTTGCAAGGGACGTTGGCTTGATTTGTGGCTCGCTTGAATACGTTGGCAACGAAATTAAGAAATCCCAAGCGCAAGATTTGAGATATAACGTAGAGTTTGTAAAACCATTTGACATGTTCCCACAAACCAAGCACGTTGAGACACTTGTGTGTTTAACTAAAAATTGCTAATTTTGTTTTTATAAAATAAGCAAAATAGTTTGCTTAAAAATCTATAAAGTTTTAACGGTATAGGAAATTTTATGATAGAAAAAAAATTTTTCGGCAGTCTTAACGGCGAAAACGTGTATTCGTTTTTTCTATGCTCTAAACAAATAGAAGTCGAAGTGCTAAATTACGGTGGAATTATTCGCTCTCTAAAGGTTTTAAAAGGCGATAATGCTACCGACGTAGTTCTCGGTTACGATCATTTAGACGGCTACGTTAACGGAACGTGTTATTACGGGGCTATAATAGGTAGGTGTTCTAATAGAATTGACAAAGGCGAATTTTACTCAAACGGTAAAAAGCACATCGAACTACGGGAAATGGAGCGCTTTTTGTTTAGAAACCCAATTTTTCCCCGATGCAATCAATCATCAAAATTTTCCGTCGCCCGTTCTAAAAGCAAACGAAAAATTTAGTGCTAAAACTACCTTTAAATTTTCATATTAAATCTAAAAAAGGAGATTAAAATGTTGTATCACGACAAATATGAACAAATAGAATTTGAATTTTTGGGAAGATATGCAACCGTTATAAACCCTAAAATTGCAAAAAAGGGTAATCCGTTCATTTTTAGAGCTGAATTTTTGGGCGCTTTTGATTATTGTGACGTTGAGATGTTAGAAAGGGGATATCATTTAGCATACGTTAACGTAAAAGATATGTATGGTTGTCCCGAAAGCGTTGAGATATTACATAAATTTCATTTGTACTTAATAGAAAACTTTTCATTTTCTAAAAAAACCACAATGTTCGGTTTTAGTAGGGGCGGTTTGTACACTTTTAACTATGCGACTACCTATCCAGAATACGTTGCTTGCGTTTATTTAGATGCGCCCGTTTTAGATCTTGCAAGTTGGCCTGCAGGTATTTATAGAAACGCGCCTTACGTAAGAGAGTGGGAACAATGCAAAGAGATATATTCCATAAACGAACAAACGGTTGTTGGCTCGAAACTAAGTCCTATAAATAGGCTTAAGAGTCTAACAGTCCCCGTATATTTAGTTGTGGGGCTAAAAGATGACGTCGTTCCGTTTGAAGAAAATAGTGAAAAACTAATAAAGGAATATAAGGGTAATTTGCAATACGTATTAAAACCCGACTGTGGTCACCACCCACACGGACTAGAAGATTCAACCGAGATTGCAAATTTTATAGAAGAACGTTTTAGGGAAGAAGGTTATGAAGTCTAATAAATATTTTACTTTTAGTTTTGACGACGGTACGGAGCAAGATATTCGTTTAATAGAGTTATTAAACAAATATAATCTAAAGGGAACTTTCAACTTAAATTCAGCAACCTTTGGCAATAAAGGAACGATAAAACGTGCGGGGAAAGATATACAATTTAATAAAATTCTTGCCTGTGACGTTAAGCATATATATGCAGGTCACGAAGTAGCGGGACATACCTTAAACCACGCTCTTTTACCTTCGTTTGAAAAAGATGAAGATATTATATATGAAGTAGAGCAAGACCGTCTCAATTTAAGCGACGTGTGTGGCTATGAAATAGTCGGTTTTGCATATTCTAGCGGTGGGGCTAACTACGACACAAGATGTGCAGAGTTAATTAAGAAAAATACCGGTGTAAAGTATGCAAGAACGATTAAAAACAACTATTCTTTTCACGTCCAAGAAAATCTTTTTGAATTTGAGCCCACTACTTGTCGTGAAAGAATGCCAGACTTATTTAGCCTTGCCGAAAAGTTTTTTTCTACAAAAAGTGAAGAAAAACAAATTTTTTATTTTTGGGGGCATGCCTTTGAGTTTGATATAGACGAAAGTTGGGGCGCTTTCGAAGAATTCTTGCAGTTTGTATCAAATAGAAAAGACGTTATATACGGCACTAATAAAGAAGTGTTGTTGTAAAAAAGCTGAAAACCAAGTAGCAAACAGGGTTTTCAGCTATAATAAACTTAAATATTTAAAAACTTTTTTATTTTTTTTTAATTTGAAACAAACGTCGCACACTAACTATCGGTTAGAAAATAATTATTAACTAACTATTAGTTATATAATCGCGATATGAAAGAATCAATTATAAAAAAGAGATTAAGTGAAGAGTTAAAAAATAGTGGACTAACTACTATAGAAATTGCAAAACGAGTAGGGGTTTCTCCAGAAATGATTACTCAGTATAGCACAACGAAAAAACTACCCAAAATAGATACTTTTGCAAAAATTTGTAAAGAACTTGATTTAGATGCGAATTATATTTTAGGAAACGATTAAAAAACTCGACTAATTTTAAGTCGAGTTTTTTAATCATTAAATATAAATTCCGTAAAGGAAGAGCAATAAAAATGTTGCTTTTATCATTGTTTGGTAGCCCCACGGAGACTCGAACTCCGGATTCAGCCTTGAGAGGGCTGCGTCTTAACCGCTTGACCATGAGGCCTTGTATAAGTATTCTATCACAAAAGATAAGTATTTGCAAGAAAATACGACTAAAAAAATACCCGCTCGTGCCGACGAAAAAGAAAATAATAACCCGTTTTAATCAACAGGCGATCGCCGTAATATTATATAGTCTGCATCTCTTGATAAAAATCGGGAATCTCGCCGAAAAGAGCACCGCTTCTAAACAACATAGGGCGTTCATTTAATATTATCTGTGGATTTTTTTTGCTTTTTCTATCGAACACAGCAGGCAAAAATATTTTACCAAATTATCTAGTTATAATCAAGGATATTAGCCTAAGTTTTTACTAAGATAACGCTAATATTGTCAAAACATTTTTAACAAATTATTAATTGAAGGATTGGATTTACTAATGAAAAGGATAATAAATTTTAGACCAACTTTATATATTGCGTCTTTAATATGTTTAAGTTTATTATTCGTTTATTCGGCAGTAATTTATTCACTTGTTACCGCAATTTTCTCAGCGTGTTTAATTGTTGCTATCAATCTTGCCTTTTTCTTCTTTTATAAAGGGAAGACGCAAGAGCAAAAGCACATAAGAAAGCCCGTGTATTTTATACTCGCGCTCTTGCTTTCTATAATTACTTCCGTTAGTTTTGTTTGCATAGTAAAAGGATATAACAACGCAAACGTAAATAATACGTATTACACAGTCACGGGCAAGATAAGTGAAATTTCGCCTAAAGAAGAAAGTACGGTGTGTATTTTATCTAACGTTACTTTGACCGGGAACGCAAAAGTTAATACCGATTATAAATTAAGACTATTTATCACAGGGGATAACGATCTAGATATAGGTAACGTATTAAAATTCACTGCGGTTGTAACCGATAGGTCGGCAACGTATGAAGGAGCGTTTTCATCTTCTTACGTTTCCGAAGGTATCAAATATTTCTCAACAGTTTTGGCGGAAGAGATTGCCGTTATAAGCAATAGTCCAACTTTGTTCGATAAAACTAACTTATTTATACGCGACACGTTAAAAGCAGGTCTTGATAAAGAACAGTTTGCCATAGCGTACGGGCTACTATGTGGTAACGCCGATTTTATGGAAGCCGAAACGCTGACCGATTTTAGAAACGCCGGAGTTGCACACGTTTTTGCCGTTTCGGGTCTTCATATAGGGTTTCTTGTAGTAATACTTAGGTTTTTACTTGACAAACTAAGAGTTAACAAACTGTTATCGTTTTTCATAACGTTTTCGATACTGTTTTTCTATTCTGGCGTTTGTGGTTTCACTTCTTCTTCAATTCGTGCTTTAATTATGGCGTCGGTATTGCTTGGTAGCAAACTGCTTGGCGAAAAATACGACGGCTTGTCATCAATTTGTTTGTCGGCGATAATAATACTCTTAATAAACCCCGTGCAACTTTTTTGCGTTGGTTTCCAACTATCGTTTATGGTTGTAATTTTTATAAATTTATTATCCCGTAACGTTTCCAAACTATTTAAATTTTTACCTATAAAAATTGCCAATCTTTTAGGTGTTGCTATATCGGCGCAAATTGCTAGCATCCCTATTTGCGCATACGCATTTAAGCAAGTTTCGTTGATTTCAGTTTTGTCTAACGTTATTTTCGTTCCGTTAGTAAGCGTAATATATACGCTTTTGCTATGTAGCACCTTGATAGGTGGAATATTTTCTATTGCACCTATAGCCTTATTCGTAAGTAATTACGTATTACTTGCCGTGCGTTTCGTTATAACGGCAATAGACTACTCCGTGTTTATTTTGGCTTTAGAGGCGATGGGCGTTTTATCCGCGCTGTATTATCTTGTTTTCGTGATTTTATCAGATAAAGTTAATTTATCTAAAACGTTAAAATTCATATTATCACTTTCACTTTCGGTAATATTTGCGTGTGGGATAGTCGTATCCGAGCACGTTTATAAAATTCAACCAAAGTTGGCAGTGATAGGCGGAAGCAATTTTTGTGCAACCATAGTTAGTAAAAACGACGTTTCGGTTATGGTTGTTTCCGATGCAAAGGTTGGTTTTAACACGGCAAGGCTTGATCGAGCGTTAAAGAAACTAAAAATTGAAAAACTTTCCGCAGTATTCGTTATAGATGGTAGCAATGATTTAGACGCAAATTATTTAACCGCTGATTTGCTATCCGTTGTCAATGTTGAAAAAGTATATTTGTATAACGAATGCAACGAAAACTTGTTCGCGGTTTTAGAAAAATCATTTAAGTATACGGATTTTTATTCGATTACTGATAAAAACGAGATAAATTTTAACGAAATTTTTGTAAAAATAATAAACGGTTTTGGAACCAGGCTTGAAGTAGGAGAAAAGATATATGAAACTTATTCAAAATACGGTAAAGGTTACGTTAGAGAGAATAATATCGATGAAAGAAAAGTGGATTTAATAGTAGCAACAGATTACGTAGAAGAAGTTATTTTAGGACGCAATTATGTTGACGTGTTAAGTTTCAACTATTCTAGAACGTATAACAACGCCGAAAACAACGGAAATTATTATATTTGTGGGTAAAAGATAAGAAAAACCTTGTCAATCGTTGCAAAAGCAAAAAAAAAGTGATAAAATAATATACGGAGAATTTCGGTTTGAATTTTATACAGTTAAAGAATAGATTAGCTGAAAACGAAGAGTTTTCTATATATTTGTTAGAAGGGGACGAGGACTATTTTAAGAGAAAAGTCATAGAACTTGTTAAAAACAAGTTTGTTGCGGAGCCCTCGTTAAACTATGCATATTTTAACGAAAGCAATTTTTCTATCGATAAACTTTTAACTTCGCTTTTATCTTATCCGCTTATGAGTGAAAAGCGATTGACCGTTTTAACCGAGCACGTTTTAACGAAAGACGAGATAAATTTTTTAGCGCCGTATTTACAAACCCCGCCAAAAGACAGTTTGTTTATAATAGTTAGCAACGAAAAAACCGAACTTTTGAAAAAAATTGAAGGCATAACGGTTGTGGATTGCTCTAAAGCGGACGAGAGCACGCTTATAAAATGGATAAAGGCTAAATGTAGTGAGAACGGTGTGCAGATAGAAGCCCAAGTCGCGCAAGCAATAGTTCAATATTGTCTAGCGGATATGACAAGGATTGAGATAGAGATAGAAAAGTTAATCTCTTTTGCGATTGACAAATCGGTTGTAATAATAGACGACGTAAACGCACTAGTATGGCAAGACACCGATTATAAGATATACGAGATGACCGATTATATAAGCCGGAAGAAGTTTGATTTGGCGCTTAATTCAATAAGCGACATGCTGTCTAAAGGCGAAACACCGCAAAGGTTGATTTTGAGTATATACAATTATTTTAGAAGACTTTTACACGTTTCGATTAGCGATAAAACCGATGCGGAATTATCGCAACTTCTATCGCTTAAAGAATACGCGGTAAAAAAGGCTAGAGAGCAGTCTAGAGCGTTCAAGAAACGTGCACTAAAACGTGCGGTAGATCTTTTAATGGATTACGACTATATGATAAAAAACGGAAGTCAAGACCAAACGCAAGCCTTATGGCTTTCAGTTTTTAGAATAATGGTAGAGGAGCAATAAAATGCGCTTTTTAGAGAAAATAACTGATTTATGGATAAACGTAACCACAAACCCCGATTCGTTGGTAATGGTAGGGGTTAGTTTGGTTGCTTTTACCGCGCTTTATTATTACTTGATTAAATTCCTAGTAAATAATAATTCCAGCTCGCTAGTAAGCCTGTTCGTCGCTATAATGATAATAGCCGGCGGAATATTTATGATAAACGAGCAAATAGACAACGGTTTCTTCTTGTTGTTGCCCTTTTTAATGGTGGTCGTTGTAGTTATGCTGTATTCGGTAGAACTAAAACGTGTAATTTGGTCGAGAAAGCACCCTAAGATAGTCGACCAAAAACGTGGAGAGAGCGCTGTTTACGACGAAGAAAAGAGTAAAAAATGTATAATTGAAATAATTAAAGCAGTGCAAGATATGTCTAAAAACAACGTCGGTGCAATAATTGTTTTGTCTAACGGCAATATTCCACGCCAAATTTTAGACAGTGGCGTTAGTACGGAAAGTGATATATCAAGCGAACTTATTGAAAGTATATTTTTCCCGAAAACTCCGTTGCATGACGGAGCGATGATAATTAACGGAACAAAAATTGTTTCGGAGGGTTGTTTCCTTCCACTTGCGCAAAAGGTAGACGGTCTTCCAAAAGATTTAGGAACAAGACATAGAGCGGGACTAGGAATAACTGAAACCATAGACGTTGTATCTATAATTGTCTCGGAAGAAACGGGTATTATTTCTATAGCAAAGGCGGGTAAATTAACTAGATACGCCGATGCGGAAATTTTGAAAAAAACTTTGTCCAGATATTACTGGTAAGGAGTGAATATGACGAATAATAATTTTGATCACGTTACGGAAAACGAAAAGCCAAAGTACTCCGTATTAAAATCGATAGGCGTATTCTTTTTAGCAGTTTTCTTGGCTACAATAACGGTTTTATTAATAAACATTTAAGAAAGGTAAAGACATGAAAATTACGGGACTTAACGCAACCAACGTACTATTGCCAAACACAAACGATATGACCGCATGGGCGTGTATCGCTTGCGACCAGTTTACTTCTGAACCAGACTACTGGAACGAACTTGAGAGACAGGTTAGTGGCAAAAAAACTACTCTAGATTTAGTGTTGCCTGAAATTTACTTAGAAGACAACGTTGACGAAAGGATAGAAAAGGTAAATTCTAACATAAAAGAATACCTTAAAAACGGAACTTTTAACGAGCTTCCAAAAGGCTTTGTTCTCGTTGTAAGAAGCACGCCTTACGTGAAAAAACGTATTGGACTTGTCGGCGCTATCGACCTTGAAACGTATGATTACAAACCGGGTAATAAAGCACTTATAAGGGCGACCGAAGGTACAATTGAAGAGAGAATTCCGCCCAGGCTAAAAATCCGCAAAAACGCTGACGTGGAGTTTCCACACGTAATGGTGTTGTTTGATGATGAAAAACGTGAAATTCTAGAGCAATTATACGAGAATAGACACACGTTAAAAAAACTTTACGATTTTGATCTTAATATGAACGGTGGCCACGTTGAAGGCTATTTGGTTGAAGATTATCAAAGCGTTTTAGATGGTTTTTCTAATTTATTAGATGAGCAAAGATTGATTAGTAAATACGGGTTTGCCGACAAGTTTGCTTTTGCCGTGGGCGACGGTAATCACTCGCTCGCAACCGCAAAAACAATGTGGAACTTATTAAAAAGCGGTTTAACCGAAGAAGAGAAAGCATCGCATCCCGCTAGATTTGCTTTGTGTGAGATGGTTAACGTTTACGACGATGGTATATATTTCGAACCTATTTTTAGGTTTATCAAAGGCGTTGACAAACAAAAATTTATGCTTGGTTTAAGCAAGGTTGACGGTGGCGATATTTCAGTTATAACAGGGGATGAAAAACTTTTTTTTAACGGCAAGAATAGTTTGCCCGACGGTATAAGGGAAGTTGACTCGTATATAAAAGATTATATTGCTAAATTCGGCGGTAGCGTTGATTATATTCACGGCGAAGAAAATTTGACCACCCTTGTTAAAAATACTGAAAATAGCGTTGGAATATTTTTCAAAAAATTAGATAAGCAAGACTTGTTCAAATACGTGTCTAAAAACGGCGCGTTCCCACGTAAAACTTTTTCGATGGGAGAAGCAATAGAAAAAAGATATTATTTAGAAGGAAGAAGGATAACCAAATGATAAAGGTATGTAAATTTGGCGGAACGTCTATGGCAGATGCCAAGGCAATGTTTCAAGTAAAAAGCATCATAGAGAGCGACGAGAGTAGAAAATTCATAGTAGTTTCGGCGCCCGGCAAACGTGATAAAAACGATATTAAGATTACCGACACTCTGCTTAAATGTTATAAAGATATTCAAACTGACGGCAACTGCTCAAAAAGATTTCAACTTATTAGGCAACGTTTTATTGACGTTGTAAAAGACTTAAATTTATCACTCGATATACAAGCAATTTTAGACCAAACTGAAAACGATATAATGCAAGAAAATAGCGCTGATTTCACAGCTTCAAGGGGTGAATATTTAAGTGCTATTATCATGGCTAACTATCTAGGCGCTGAGTTTGTAGACGCAGGTGATATGATAAGGTTTGATAGCAAGGGTAGACTTAATAACGAATATACTTTCGACATGGTTAAAACCCGCTTAGAAAACGTTGAATATGCGGTTATTCCGGGCTTTTACGGTAAAGATTCAAAGGGTAGAATTAAAACGTTTTCAAGGGGTGGTAGCGATATAACGGGGTCAATAATAGCCCGTGGCGTTAAGGCAAACCTTTACGAAAACTGGACTGACGTTAGTGGATTTTTGGTTTGCGATCCAAGAATAGTTGACAATCCGAACACTATCAAACAATTAACTTATAAAGAATTGCGTGAGCTTTCTTACATGGGCGCTTCGGTATTGCACTCGGAAGCAATTTTTCCCGTAATGCAAAGAAGAATTCCAATAAATATCAAAAATACTTTTAAGCCGTTAGACCCAGGCACTATGATAGTGCCCGCGGAAATGTATACTGATAGCGAAAGTGTTATAACGGGAATTGCGGGAAAGAAAGATTTTACGGTTATTTTCATAGAAAAGTCTATGATGAACTCGGAAGTT
>CAJGCK010000036.1 GCA_904501795.1 uncultured Clostridia bacterium | reverse complement strand
GGTAGCAAGTAAAAAGTGCGAGACTGGCAGGTCGTTTAAATACGCACTTGTGCGTAAGCCAGAATAGTTTAGGGCTAATTGCCCGAAAATGAAAAACCACCAGCTAAGCTGGTGGATATTTATTTTTTATCGAGTGAAAATTATAAGAAAAAAATAGTTGTACTACAAAAATTAATGTGCTATAATAAAACTAATGAAAATATTTGCAATTAGCGACCTGCATCTTTCCACAACCGCAAGCAAGCCGATGGACGTTTTTGGTGGAAACTGGGTTGGTTACGAAAAGAAAATACAAGACGACTGGCAGAGCAAGGTTACCGAAGACGATATTGTTTTAATCGGCGGTGACATAAGTTGGGCTATGAAGATTGACGACGCTAAAGAAGATTTATTATCAATCGCCCACCTAAAAGGTAAAAAGGTACTAATAAAAGGTAATCACGACTACTGGTGGAGTGGGATAGGTAAAGTCCGCGATATTTTGCCCGAAAATTTTTATGCGCTTCAAAACGACAGTATAAAGTTTGGCAACGTGGTGATATGTGGTTCAAGGTGCTGGTCCACCCCCGGTTCGCCCGATTTTAACGAGCAAGACCAAAAGATTTATAATCGTGAGCGTGAAAGATTGTTGCTATCCCTTAAAAACGCTCGTACGCTTCTTAACGAAGGGGACAAACTTATTGCGCTAGTACACTATCCGCCTTTTAACGTTCGTAGGGAAGACTCGTTTTTTACTCAATTATTTGAAGAATACGGCGTTTGCGCGGTAGTTTACGGTCATTTGCACGGGAAGGACGTTCGTGCCGACAAAATCGTTGTGAAAAACGGCGTAAAATACTATTTAACGTCGTGTGACCAAGTAGATAATAAATTAACGGAAATAACTTTATAAGGAGAATAATATGGAAGGACAAAAGACTAGTGAAAACAAAGTATTAGCATACTTAAAAGCACTGCCCAAACGCTTTTTTATAACGGCGTTTTCTGGTATGGCGCAAGGGCTTTTCGTTACGTTAATTGCTGGTACGATTTTAGCGCAAATCGCAGGTTGGATAGGTGATAACTATATTGGAAATACATTACTTTACATCGCTAATTTTGCTAAAATTTTAATGGGCGCAGGAATAGGTGTTGGCATAGCGCACGCATTAAAGAAAAACAAACTTTTAGTTTTTGCTGCTGCCGTTGCGGGTATGGTTGGTGCATTTGCCGATAAGTTAATTGTTGGTGGTGCGGGATATGCTGGTGTACTTGATACCTTTAGTAAGGCACTTCCAGGTAATCCCATTGGCGCATATGTTGTTACTATGTTAGTTGTTGAACTTGTAGAACTTTATGCAGGAAAAACTAAACTTGATATTATTTTAATTCCACTGGGCGTTCTTGTGTTAGCTTTTGCTGGTGTATTTGTGTCTTGGCCATTTATTAAAGTTATAGATTTATTTGCAGAACTTTTAGTTATTACTATAAACGCAGGAGCTGCTATAAAAATTATTGTTGGTATTTTAATAGCTGTTGTAATGGGTGTTTTATTAACGATGCCAACTTCATCGGCTGCAATTTGGGTTGCAATAGCAACTTCAAATACTGCAGTAGCTAACCCAGAAGTATTTGCTATCGCTGGTGGTGCTGCCGTTGCTGGATGTGCTGCCCACATGGTTGGTTTTGCTGTTACTTCTTATAGGGAAAATAAGGTTAGCGGTCTTATCTCTCAAGGTATAGGAACAAGTATGCTACAAATTCCTAATATAATGAAAAAACCCGTTATAATGGTACCAGAAATAATTTCTAGTGCAATAGCAGGGCTTGTTGCTGTACTACTTAATATTAGATGTACTGCTGCAGGTGGTGGTATGGGTACTAGTGGATTAGTTGGATTATTTGGAGTTATTGATTCTTGTGCTACGTTTGGTGTTCCAACTATTAATTGTGTTTTAGGAATAATCCTTTGTTTGTTTGTGATTCCTGCTGGCATTTCTTTGGTGGTTAGCGAGTTTATGAGAAAAAAGGGTTGGATAAAGTTTGGCGATATGAAACTTCCCGATTAATTAAGAATAATTTATTAGTAACGTAAAGCGTGGTGTAAAAAGCCACGCTTTTTCTATGTAAAATATTTTCGTTTTAATTTTCTCACGCTTTGCATAAAATTTAGTAGTAGAAAAAGAAGAGGAACAGTTATGCAACAAAACCAAATTAATATTCCCGAAAGTTTATGTTTAGAAGGCAGAAAAAAACTTATTATGACAGGCGTTGAAACGGTGGACGGGTTTACCGAGCAATCGTTAAAAGTAACGGTTAACGGCAATAAGGTTATAATTAACGGAAACACAATTAAAATAAGCGCGTTTAACAAAGCGAACGGCAATCTTTTGGCAACGGGCAATTTTTTTGAGATAAAATACGCAAACAAAAAACCACCGCTTGTTAAAAGGCTGTTTAAGTAGATGTTTATAACTAGCGGTCAAGCGTATTTATTTTTATCGTGCATCGGCATAGGATATATTCTAGGACCTATAATTTCCATAGGCACGTCAATAAAAAACAAGTGGCTAAAATTAGTAATAGAAATATTGTCGTTTGTCATTTCACTTATTATTTACGTGGTTATTTCGCTACGCTTAAATTTTCCGTCGTTTAGACTGTATATGCCACTCGGTGTATTCGTGGGCGTATTTTGTTATATGAAAAGTTTTCATATAATACTTGCAAAAAGTTTAAAAAGGCTTTATACTGTAACTATAAAGAAAATTTGGAGAACTTTTCGTGACGCAAGAAAAACAAAAAAGGCTAATAATCTCGGGCGTAGTAGGCGCGGTGTTGCTGGTGCTAATACTGTTAATAGTAATGGTATATCAAATGATAGCAATCGGCGTAGCGCAAAAACGCCGTCAAGAACTAGACAACGCAATAACCGAATACAAGCGTCTACTTCAAGAAGGTGAAGACACGGTAAAAGAAGTATCTTCGCTTCAATGGATAACACGTCGCGCGCGTCAACTCGGTTATATTTTCGACGGGGATAAACTTTTAGGCATAGGTGAATAACCGTGAAAGAAAATGTGGGCGTTATAGACGTTGGGTCTAATTCGGTAAGGCTACTTTTAACAAGCGGTGACAAGGGCGAAAAAACCGTTATAGTAACCGCGCTTGCCGATAATATGGAAAAGGGCAAAAAATTAAACGAACAATCAGTTTCCCGTACCGTAGAAGCGGTACGGTTACTATTTTTACAAGCAAAAAATAAACGTGCAAGCAAAGTATATATTTTTGCAACTGAAGCCGTTAGAAAGGCGGAAAACCGCGCGGAATTTTGTGAAAAGGTGTATTTAGAAACGGGCGAAACGGTCGATGTTGTGGACGGAAAAACGGAAGCCAAACTCGGTCTTTTAGGCGCGTTGAACGGGTTAGACGGTGGTATAATCGACGTCGGTGGAGCGAGTACTGAAATAGCAATTAGTAACGACAAAAAATTTACTTATCAAAAGAGTGTGGACTTGGGCTCGGTAAAAATCAATAATTTATGCGGTCAAGACGCAAAACAAATTGAAGATTTAGCCAAAGAATACTCGCCGAAGTTTAAACCACCACAATGCGATAACTACTACGCAATCGGTGGTACGGCGACCACGCTTGCAGGGATTGCTCAAAATTTAGTTCCTTACGATCCAAACAAGGTAGACGGGTATTATTTAAGCGCGGAAAAGATAAAAGACCTTGCGAACGAGTTGTTTCTATTATCGGTAGAAGAACGCGTAAGAAAATATAATCTAATAGAACGTAGGGCAAAGGTGATTGCGGGCGGTGCGCTTTGGCTATACCAAGTATTAAAAGAGTTAAATATTCACGGCGTTACCGTCAGTGAAAAGGATAATTTAGAAGGTTATCTTCTATATAAAGGTGAAACATGAACAAAAAAACCAACCTAATATACACCGTAATAACGTATATAGTAACTTTGTCGTTAATATTCGTATGTGCCGTTTTGGTGGGTAAATTTTATACAATTCCTTCGGCAATCGCTATGCTACCATATCTTTTGATAGGGCTAGTAGTATTTGGTTTTATAAACGCCTTATTTCACGAACTCGGTCATTTTATAGCAGGCAAGCGCAACGGTTTTATACTATCAACCTTTTCGGTTTGGTTTTTCAAATGGAAAAAAGTTGGTAAAAAAACACGTTTTTCTCTTTGTTTTTCAATGGAAGAGTGGGGCGCAACCGAAATGATACCAGATAGTGAAGAAAATATGGCAAAACGCCTTAAAAAGCTGAGCCTTGGCGGAATAATCGCATCTGGAATAACTTGCCTTATTTCAATCGTTCCACTATTTTTACATTTTTTACTCGTTAAAGAAGTTTATTGCATATTTATAATGTGGCTACCTATTTCGGCGTATTATTTATTCAATAACGGCTTGCCCATCATGAACTCTGTCGGCGTTTGTAACGACGGCGGTGTGGTTTACGGAATAGTTAAGAATACCGACGATAGCGTTGTAAACGTTTCGCTACTAAAAATTCACGCACAACTATATCAAGGCAAAACACCCTCTCAAATTCCCGAAGAATACTATTTTAATCTACCGCAGTTAAGGGAAGATAGCCTAACGTTCATAACACTATTAAACGCTAGGTATAATTATTATCTAGACAAAGAAGATTTTGACGGGGCAAACAAGACGTTAAAACGGCTAGAAACGCTTTTAGATTATATGCCACCGTCGGTGAAAAACACCGTTAAAGTGGACCTTTTGTATTCATATTGCACCTTTAACTATAACGAAGACAAGGCGGACGAACTTATGTATGAGCTTGAAAAATACTTGTCTAACCGCAACGAAACGATTGAAGTTAGAACTAAGCTCGCTTATTTATTAAAAGTTGTTAAAGAAGTGGAAGACGCTCAAATTTTTGTTAAAAAATTGCGCCGTGAAATAAACCGCCACCAAATAAGCGGTTTAGCCAAAATGGAAGAAAAACTCTTAACCGAGTTAATCAAAGACCACCCTAATTTATAATGCGAAACCGCCTAACGAAAGAAATTTTAGGCGGTTTTAATTTTAATTAAACTATTGACACTTATTTTTTAGAGTAGTATAATTGTTATATTAAACACAACAAAAGGAGAAAAACATGAAAAAACTTTTAACACTTTTGTTATCGGTTTTAGCTATTGTTTGTTGCGTTGCATTTACCGCATGCTCTGCACCGCAAGGTGGCGGAGATGAAGTTACGGCGCAAGAATATGCAACGGCAATGCAGTTTTCCGGCGATTTTAAGTACGTTATGACCGCATCTGAAACGGGCGCAGGCACTACCGAAACAACCACTACCGAATACGCGAAATATGGTGACAAATTACATATCAAGAGTACGACAGCTGGTACGACGACCGAAATTTATTTAAACAAAGACGGGGGGGGAAGATTACTTTTTGTACGTTTTAGTTGGTAGTCAATGGCAAAAGAATACAACTTCTATAGGGCAATACAACTATTACGTAGCCTTCTCTGCAACCACTTTCCAAGCATACACGAATTTACCGTTTGAAATGTATACTTACGATGCTGATGAAAAATGCTACGTTGCTACTCAAACGGGTAACGGAATGTCAGGAACTTTTAAAGTATTCTTTGAAAATAAAAAGATTGTTAAATTCTTAACTACAGTTGTTAACAGTAACGTTGGCGAAACTATTAACACTCAAATTGATATTACTTATAACGCACCTATCACTCTTCCTGATGAAAACGTTGGCGGTGGCACAGGTGGCGGAGAATCGTGGAATGCAAATACTTACAACGATTTAGTAACTTTTGCTTCGAAGAATTGCGTGATGACTTGCCTTATGTCTTCTCCAATGGGAAGTCAAAAATCTGTTTGGACGTTAAATAACGGTAACGCTCACGTTGAATACTTCGTTGGAAACACCTTTGTTTATGAAGAATACTTCGGTTACGTTGACGGAGTGTACTATTCTTATGAAAAAGATGAAGATACGGGCGCATGGGGAAGAGTAGATATAGGTTTAGATGGATATAACTTATACGTTGGAACTTGTAACATAAACACCTTCTTCGCTTTTGAAGACTGGACTTATGATTCTGCAAGTGGCAAATACGTTTGCGCAAGCAAAACTTATGGCGAAGGCGATCATACTGTTACTTATACGAACGCATGGTTTATTATCGAAGATGGAAAAATAACTACTCTTGGTATGACGGTTGACGGAAATATACAATACTCTTATAACGTTGAATACGTAGACGTTGCAATAACTTTCCCAGTCGTTGAATAGAAACGTATTTTTTCTAAAAAATAATCAAAACAAACAAAAAGCCTAACCAAAGGGCGTGTCCCATAGGGATATTAATTCAAAATAAAAGTATAGCCCACTATATTTCGCAAAAAGCGAAATATGGTGGGCTTTATCTTTACCACAAAAGATTGAGTTTTAATAAGTTTAACCGAGCGTAGCGAACGCCAACGACTTTAGTCGTTTTATTTTTAGCCTTGTGGCTAAAAGTGATATGCAAAACAAGTTTTGCGTTAGATTGCGACTTGCAGTCGCAGTTATATTAAATAAATCCTTAACTCGCCGTAGGCGAATATAACTGCTAAAGCAGTTGGCGTTCGCAACTAAAGTTGCTCGGCAACACTGCCGTAGGCAATATAACTTGCGTAAGCAAATATAACAAATCCGTTCACGGATTTATTTAGTTGTCGCAATTCCCTACGGGAAGAGCGACAAGCGGTTAGGCTTTTTCTTTTAAGCGGTTAAAAGGCTTGCTTTCTTAAATATTCTAACGGCTAAAACGGTCATATCGTCGTTCTTTTTGCCGTTTGATAAAGCAAGTGCTTTCTCCATTATTTTATCCGCAAGCGTTTGTGGATTAAACGCAGGTACGTTACGCAAGAAATCAATTATTTCCGAAGACGAGCCAAACGCGTCCGAAACGCCGTCGCTTAAAAATAAAACGGTATCCCCGTCGGTAAGTTCGGCGTTACAAACGGAAGGTTTTAAGTCTTCTAAAATACCAAGTGGCAAACTGTTTCCTTCAATAATCTTAATTCCGTTTTTACCCAAGATAAAGGCGTAAGGCGAGCCGTATTTAACAAAATCTGCAGTGGCGTTTTGTAAATTTATAACCGATAAATCAAGCGCAGTGAAACAGTCGGCGGTGTTAACGGCAAGTAGTTTATTTACGGTGTTAAGAATAAGCGAACTATCAAGCCCCGCTTTATAAAAACTCTCTATCAAAGAGAGCGAAGTGTTTGAAACTTTTTGGGCTTTATCACCGCTACCCATTCCGTCGGATAGTGCAATCAAAAATTTACCTTCGTTAAGCCTTACCACCGAATAAGTGTCACCGCAAGAATTAGACCCGTCTTTAACCGCGCTAGAAACACCGAAAACCGCGTCGTAGTCGGGGGAGTGCTTAAAACATAAAAAGCACTTATCTTCAGAAATCTCGACCTTGTCTGTTAAAGTCATATTAATTCCCACCGTCTTTGAAACGGTTAGGCATAGTCCGTCTAAAGAAAATTCTTTGCTAGGCGTAATTAAACTGACGGTAGTTCCTTCTTCTTCACCGTATATTAGCAGTTCTTGAGCGTAAAACCCGTTTTTAAATAACGCGTCCGAAAGAGCGCGTTCCGTTCGGCTTTGGTATTTTAGCAACGCGCCCGTTTCTAAGGCTAATCCCTTTAAAATTTCGGCAACACCAAGCGCTTGCGAAGCGATTAATTGCCTGCCCGAATCAACCACGTCGTTTTCTAAAATTTTGTTTCGATAAGAAGAAAGATTTTTGTTTACGAAAAATATAATGTTGTTGGGGTGAGCGCAAAATTTTTCGTGGGGGAAGTCAATAAGCGAAAGTTTGCCCTTTGCAAAACCTATATCGATAAGTTTTATAAGAGTGTTTTTGTCGGGAAAGTTTTGGTTTTTGCAATAGGAATAGTTTGAACAGTTAGCGCACACTTTGTTAAGCGTTTCGTTAACGATTTTGTTTTTTGCCGTTTGTTCTTTAGTAGAGTTTTGGTTAAAAACCGTAAAAGATTGCGCCATTTCGTTAAAGACGCCCGAAAGATTGTATAGTCTGTTTGAAACGAAGGTTCGGTTTCTGTTAATGGCCGTTCTAGACAACTGTTTTTCTCTAAACGAGTATAATTTTTCTTTTAGGTTGCTAATAGGCTTATAGGGGATAACTAAAAATAGTGCTCCGCCCACCATCATAAAAACAAACTGCATAAGCGTGTAGTCGTAGCCGAAAGGCAAAAAGGTAAACGCAAGATAATCGGTTGCTACTATCGCCACTACGCTAGCAAATCTTGAAAATTGAATAAAACATAACGAAGATAACCCGTATAAAAGATAAATGGACAAAAAGGCAAGGTCAGAGTAGTATAGAGCGTTTGAAAGCCCCAGCACAACTGAAAAAACTAAAGCCTTGTCCGTTCGATAAATAAATGCGGAAAGCAAAACGAGAAGAACGCAAACGCTTTTCCAAACTAGCGGAGAAATAAGGTTAGAAAACCCAAGCCCAAATAGAACGGCATTGATTAAAAGGCAGGCTTTTTCTTCAACGTTCCACTTAAATTTCAAGCCTTTTTCAGTGATTGCGCTTGCGGAAATTTTAATTGTCGCGGAAAGCAAAACTATAAAAAAACTAGTTAAAATACGCTTTTCAATAGACAAAAAGGTTTTCGTATCCCCCAAAACGATAAACGCCACGGTAGATAAAAGGGCATAAGCGGTTATTTCCCATTTGACTACCGCGCCACTTTTTTTGTATAGAAAAGAAATAATTATAAAAAGAAGTGAAGCGATTGCCCCCGCAAATAAATACCCAGGTGTTTGAGAGAACAAAAATGCGACAAGCAAAAGTAGCGGAGTAATAAAAACGTTCGCGCCAGAGACCATCGCAACGTCGAAAATGGCGATAGAATATGGAAGCGGTTGTTTTTCTAAACGGTTAAAGACCATAAACAAAACGAAAAGGCAGGCGTGAAAGGCAACGGAAAAATAGTCTAATTTTTTACGGTTTTTCATAATATCTCCAAGTTAAATTTTAACTTCTTACATTTTATACTTAAGTTAAGGGGATATTTTTGCCGTATATTGTTAAAAAAGAAGAAAAAACCGATTAAAAAAATTAATAAAAGGTATAAACAAAACTTTTGAAAAAACACTTTCAAAAGTCAAAAAAATGTTGTACAATAAAAAAAACCCGTCAAGGAGAAAAAAATGATAAAAGTTGGTATCGTCGGTTACGGAAACTTAGGAAAAGGCGTTTCGTTAGCCCTAAAAAAAGCGCCTGATATAGAATGCGTTGGTATTTTTACTAGGAGAGACGCTAGTTCGGTAAACCCGTTGGTTGATTTAAAAGTATATCCCACGTCGTGTTTAAATGAATTCAAAAACGAAATAGACGTTTTGATTTTGTGTGGCGGAAGCGCAACGGATTTGCCCCAAACGACCGCCGAATATTTGCGCGATTTCAATACGGTAGACTCTTTCGACACCCACGCCAAAATTCCAGAATATAAAGAAAAACTAAACAGAGTTGCGAAAGAGAGCGGTAAACTTGCAGGAATAAGTATCGGTTGGGACCCAGGTCTTTTCTCTATTGCAAGAATGCTATTCGGCGCAGTTTTGCCCGAAGGTAACGACTATACTTTTTGGGGCAAAGGCGTTTCACAAGGCCATAGCGATGCAATAAGAAGAATTCCCGGGGTAAAAGGCGCAATACAATACACTATACCTAAGGTGGAAGCGTTAGATTTAGTTCGCTCGGGTAAAAACCCCACTTTGTCGGCTCGTGAAAAACATTTGAGAGAATGTTTCGTTGTGGCAAACGATGGTGCGGATAAAGCGTTTATTGAAAAAACTATAAAAGAAATGCCCAACTATTTTGCCGATTACGACACGGTGGTTCATTTTATCAGCGAAGAAGAACTTAAAGAAAAGCACTCTAAATTAGCGCACGGCGGTTTCGTTCTTCGTTCAGGCAACACAAACGGCGATAACTCTCATTTATTAGAACTTTCGCTAAAACTCGATTCTAACCCAGAGTTTACGGGTAGCGTATTGCTATCGTATGCTCGTGCAGTTGCTAAAATGGCAAAAGAAGGGCATAGTGGCGTAGTAACGGTGTTTGACGTTCCTATCAAATATCTTTCACCGAAAACGGAAGATGAGTTAATTTCAACTTTATTATAATTAGAGTAAAATGGCAAGAAAAGGAAGTTACTATTCAAGATATAAAAGGGAAGCAAGAAAGGCTATAAAACGCGCTCCCAAATGGGCGTTAGTTTTGGCGTTCGTTTTAGCCGTGGTTTGCGTGCTCGGTTATTTCGTTTACGATAAATATTTTAAAAATCAACCGCTCGCCGTCGGTGAATTTTCCGTTCATTTTCTAAGCGTTGGCCACAAAAACAACGGCGACTGCATATACGTTAAGGCGGGCGATAAAGATATTTTAATCGATGCGGGAAGCGAGCCTGAAAGCGTTCCCACCATAAGAAACTATATCAATCGCTACGTTACCGACGGTAAATTAGAGTTTGTAATAGTAACTCACGCCGACTACGACCATATAGCAGGATTTGAGTGTGACGATAATATATTCGAGTATTATCAAACGGATATAATAATAGATTTTCCAAAGACTAATAAAGCGGATAAAACCGCGGTAATCAATTATTATGAAAATTTGCAAAAAGAAGTTAACGCGGGCGCAACGCACTATACGGCGTTAGAGTGTTATAAAGGTTTGAACGGCGCTCAAAGTACGTACGAATTAAGCGAGAGCATATATCTAGACGTTTTGTATAATTATTATTACGAAAACGTTTCAAGTTCAGAAAACAACTATTCGGTGTGCGTTCAGTTTAGGCACGGCGGTAAAAAGTTTTTATTTACAGGCGATTTAGAAAGTTCGGGCGAGAGCAAATTAGTTGATTTTTATGAAAACGAGTTTAGTCAAGTAGAACTATACAAAGCAGGTCATCACGGCTCAAAAACTTCATCAACTCTAAAACTGTTGAATAAGATAAGACCAAAAATATGCGTAGTTCCGTGCACGGTTGGGTATGATCAATATAATTCTAACCCCGAAAACGTTTTCCCGTCACAGTCTTTCGTAGATAATATAAGCAATTTTACAGACAAGGTGTACGCAACGCAAATAGCAAGTTCAAACTCCGCGGGGTACGAACTTCTAAACGGCAACGTAATAGTGTCGTCTAGCGCCGAAAAAGTAGAAGTAATATGTACTGCAAGCAGTATTTTGCTAAAAGATACCGACTGGTTTAAGCAAAACCGCGCTTAAATTTAATAAGAATAAAAAAAGAAAAACCTTCGCATACTTTAGTTACGGAAGTTTTTTATGAAAGAAACGGGTATTGTAAGAAGGGTAGACGAGTTAGGCAGGGTGGTTATTCCAAAAGAGATGCGCAAAACCCTGCATATAAAAGAAGGCGACCCGTCACATACAACATTGATACCTTTCGACAGATTTTGTTGGGCGATACATAGTGTGGTTGGACGTTTTTTGGAATAAAGGGATTGATTTTTCTTATATAAAGTTATAGAATTATAATAAAGAGGTGGTTTTAATGGAAAAACGGAATGTTTCTATTCAGCTTTTGCGCGTGAGTGCTTGTTTTTTAGTGTTTTTTGTTCATTTTGGGCAAAGAGTTGGTTTGAGTGGAATATTAAAAACTTTTACAGATTTCGGTGCCTTTGGCGTTCAACTTTTTTTGCTAATAAGCGGTTTTCTCGCGGGTAAAACTTTTTTAGAAAATCCAGACATAAACATCTTAACCTATTACAAGAAGCGTGTGATCGCCATATTACCCTTGTACTATTTGGTGATTTTATATTATTTTATTACAGAAAATATTTTAAATCATTACTTTTCGGTTATCCCCTCTGATGAATTGGGTTTTGGATGGTTTAGGTACATATTTTTGTTGAATGGTTTTCTTAACAGTGATACATACTTTTGGAGCAACTTGGGAATAACATGGACTATTCCGATTTTTATGTTTTTTTACTTGATCGCTCCGTGGATTCTTAGAAAAGTAAAAACAATTTTTTCATGTGTAATGATTTGGGCTATTGTATTTGTAGTAACCCAAGTTTTGGAAAGATTCTATAGTTGTGTTATCTTTACTCAATTGCACATCATGTTTTTGGGCGTCATAGTTTATGCTTGTGTAAAAAAAGGACGCAATTTGCCTGCCATTGGGGCTTTTCTTGTTGCGGCAATATGCGCAATGATATTAGGCAATACGACATATGTTTATGTTTTGATTTTTTCAAGTATTTTAATTGCTATGGCTAGTTATAATTCGATTAGTTTACCTAATTGGCTTTCTAAGATAATCGATGTCCTCGACAAATATTCATATACGCTATATCTAATGCACGGAGTAGTATTTTGTAGTGTTTTGGATAGACTAAATGCTTTGGGTGTTTCTAAAATTATAATCGCTGCAATAGCAATAATTGGTACTTTTGTAGCAACTGTCATTGTTGGAAAATTTATAGAAAAACCTATTCAAAAATTTTTAAAAAAGAGATTTTTAAACTCATAGAATAATACAGTATAAATCTCCTTGTTTTACAGATACTAACAGTACAAATTTGTAAAGCAAGGAGATT
>CAJGCK010000035.1 GCA_904501795.1 uncultured Clostridia bacterium | reverse complement strand
CGGGATGAACGCACCGATTGTGCACCTGTTGTCGCGCCAGCGGCATGGCAGGATAGCGAAGTGCGGAGCAGATAAACGCTGAAAGCATCTAAGCGTGAAACTGACCTCAAGATAAGATATCCCATAACGAAAGTTAGTAAGACCACTTGAAGACAACAAGTTTGATAGGTCGGGGGTGTAAGCGTAGTGATACGTTGAGCTAACCGATACTAATAGGTCGAGGGCTTGATCTCAATTAAATTGAGATAGAAGAGCGAATTTAAGATACGAAAACTTGACAAAGAAAAGATTAAGCCAGGCTTAAGAGTACGAAAGGAGTGAAAAAAAGATCTATGCAGTTGTGAATCTAACGTGAAAAGAAATTGACGGAAGGTTCAAAAAGGTATATAATATATATGCCTAAAGAAGATATTAAGGAGCGAAAGGCTTCTAATATACCATTGCGGTGACGTTAGCGGTGAGGTCCCACCTGTTCTCATACCGAACACAGAAGTTAAGCTCACTAGCGCCGACAATACTTTGCTGGAGACGGCACGGGAAGATAGGTTGTTGCTGCATCCATTAAAACACTAACCAAACGGTTGGTGTTTTTTTTAAGCAACCATATAACAAAATAAGGTGTCACAAAAAATTAAAGTGACGAAAAGTATCGTTTAATTTTAAAGGTTTTTATTGTTAAAAAGAATAAAAAATGGTAATATTAACGTGCAAAAATTTTTTAATGGTGCGGATAATGGAATTTAACAAAAAATTAAAAGCTCTTAGGGAACAAAGCGGTTTAACGCAAGACGAACTTGCCAAAGTTTTGTACGTTTCAAGAACGGCAATATCTAAATGGGAAGCGGGTAGGGGGTTTCCAAATATTGAATCTCTTAAAAGCATAGCAAAAGTATTTAATGTAACGTTAGACGAGCTTTTATCATGCGAGCAGTTACTAACTTTTGCAAAAAGAGAAAGCGAAAAAAAGGTAAACCGAATTCGCGACATAATTTTTGGTTTGTTAGACACAAGCGTTCTAATTTTGTTCTTTTTGCCGTTTTTTAGTATAAAAGCAACAGATGGCGTGCACGAAGTTTTGCTTTTTGGGCTTTCTAGTATAAAAATTTACACTAAAATTGCTTATATTATTGTAATTATTTTAAGCGTAGCAATTGGGACAACAACGCTTTTATTAACTGCTTGGCAAAACCAAACGTGGAGCAAAATAATAAGGATAATTTCTATCTGTATAAACGCAATTGGCGTTGCTATTTTTTGTATAACTCTACAACCATACGCGTCTATATTTTTGTTCGTTTTTTTGTTGATAAAAATCTTATCGCTTTTAGAAGTGATAAGCCGTTCTATAAGGTGAGAAAAATGAA
Source organism: uncultured Clostridia bacterium (assembly GCA_904501795.1). Lineage (GTDB taxonomy): Bacteria > Bacillota > Clostridia > Christensenellales > Borkfalkiaceae > UBA1259. The sequence goes on along the minus strand of CAJGCK010000035.1, from coordinate 11,603 downwards.
AGGCACTAAAACAAAATATTTTTTTTGTTCCCTAATGTTTATTATATTGTTTATCGTGTGGACGTTACTTGTTTGTTTGACCGACGTTCAACAAATAGGACCGCAAAACACTAAGGTAGGCCTTGCAACAATCAACAAGTTTTTTAAGGAGCTTATCGGAGAGAATTATTTGCTATATATAATTACCGATTGGTCGGGAATAATACCGATAGCTGTTGTGGTATCGTTTGCAGGGTTAGGTCTTTGTCAACTTATCAATAGAAAAAGCATTTTAAAGGTAGATTTATCACTTATTGTGTTGGGTGGTTTTTACGTAGCGGTATTTTTGGTTTATATCTTATTTGAATACGTAATTATAAATTATCGCCCCGTGCTTATTGAAGGCGTTTTAGAAAGTTCTTACCCGTCGTCTACTACGATGCTAGTTATATGCGTTATGTCAACTGCGATAATTGAGTTTAACGAGCGCATAAAAAACGAAAATGCAAAAAGGTTTGTTAAGTATTTAACCATATTATTTATTCTATTTGTTGACGTTGGTAGAATTATTTCCGGAGTACACTGGATAAGTGATATAATAGGCGGAGTTTTAATTAGTTTTGGGTTAGTGTTGGCGTACTGTGGAGCAAGAGCTGGGGCAAAACGAAAAAGCAAGCTGTGTTAAAGGATAAAACACTCACTAGTTTGATGAGTGTTTTTTATTTTTATCAAAAAAAGTTAAGCAAATGTTGGTTGAATTTTGTGGCAATAAATGATATAATTAACGTAAAAGGAGTGAAAAATGAAAAAGATACTATTTGTTTGCCACGGAAACATTTGTAGAAGTCCTATGGCTGAATTTTTAATGAAAGATTTTTTAGAGAAAAAGGGCGTTAGCAGAGATTACCTAGTAGAATCTATGGCGACAAGCACTGAAGAACTAGGCAACCCCGTTCATTACGGAACGGCAAGAATTTTAGACAAACTAAACATAAATTATTTTAGTAAACGCGCAGTTCAGGTAAAAAAGAGCGACTATGAAAAGTACGATTATATTTTAGTGATGGATAACTTAAACTTAAGAAACATCATGCGAATTTTTGGTGAAGACCCGCAAAACAAGGTTAAGTTGTTGTTGAGTTATTCGCCGAATCCTAGGAGCGTTGCCGACCCATATTACACGGGAGATTTTAACGCAACTTACCGAGATATTGTAGAAGGGATAGAGTGTTTTTATGAGCAAATAAAATAAAAGAAAAAAATAATTAGTATTTTAAAAAACACTTGACAAATAATTTCTAGAGTTTATAACAATTAAAAACCATGAGAAAAAAAGGAGAAAAAGCATGGAAAAACTAGCAAAATACAACGTTTATACCGAAAGTCAATGGGTGTACCCAGATGATGAAATGGTAGCGGTAGATGAAAAGAAATTAACGCTTGACGTTGCACGAGGTGGAAACGTTTTGTGTCAAATTTTAACGGATTTTAGCGTAGAAGAAAACACACCGTTTAATTTTCACGTTTGTGGAGCAAACGGTGTGACCGTTATACCTTATCAATTAGTAAAAGTCGGGGTAATGAGAAACAGTGCGCCTTACGGCAAGCCGTGGTCGACGGATGATTACGAATCGGTAAAAGATTTCGTAACCCGCAAAGCACCGTTTGAAGTTTTCGACGCAACCGCACCTATGGAAAAAGTATTTTTGAGCGGTGGCAGGTTAGGTTTTGCGCTTCGTTTTAAGGCTGGAAGTGAAATACAAGCCGGCGTACAAAAGATTATAGTTACGGTAGAAGTTAACGACCAAACTGTAAAAGTTCCTGTAACGCTTAACGTTCACAAAGCAGTTATCCCCGCAATGAGAGACTCGAAACTTATGGTTGTTAACTGGATTGTTCCTAAGAACCTAGCTGACCAAGTAGGCGATGAAAGATATTCGGAAAAATATTATGAAGCGTACCAAGATTTGTTAGAACACATGGTTGACATAAGAAACAACCACTTGTCTATGGCTGAAAGTTGGCAACGTTATTTGCCGGACGAATGTATTAAAGATGAAAACGGCAAAATTATCGACTTTGATTTAAGCACTTTAGAAAAATCGCTTCAAATGGCTGAAAAAGCGGGCATGACCAAACTGTACGGCATGTATATTGCTCACTTCTTAAAATGGAACGAGCCACAAATATATTTATTATGGGACTGGGAAAACAAAATTGACGCAACAAGCTTCGAAGCGTATAGACAATTAAAAATATACTTTAAGCGTGTAAAAGAAATGATTGCAAGAAATCATTGGGAAGATAAGTATATTCAACCGCTTTTTGATGAACCGCAATTCCAAAACGCAGATAATTATCGTATTTTCGTAGGCATGGTAAAATCTATATGGCCGGAAATTTTCATTCACGACCCCGTTGAAGTAGATAATATACCTGGAACGGCAGACGTTTGGTGTGTAAAGAACGCTATTTACGAAAAATATAAGGAATCTTTCCAAAAGCAACAAGCGGAAGGACAAAGAATGACGTGGTATGCTTGTGGTTCGCCTGCAGGTTATACAATGAATAGAACGTTGGATTTACCAATAACGGTATCTAGATTATGTTTCTGGATTTGCCATAGATATAACTTAGAAGGCTTTTTGCACTGGGGCTATCACTGTTTGAAGAACGATTTAAGCGACGTAAGTGGCCCGCGTGAACCGGGTGGCCCTGGAATCGTGCATTACGTTAACGGCAAATTCTGGGACAGTATGCGTGCACACGCACAACGTGCCGGCGCAGAAGATTGGGAACTTATTTCGATTATTAAAGAACATAATCCCGAACTTGCAGACAAGTTGGTTGAACGTGCTTGCCGTACTTTCGACGATTATGAAAGAGATATCGAAACGTTTGAAAAATTGCGTTTAGAAGTATTGAACGAGGCTGACAAGTTTTTTTAAGTAAAAACTTAAAATAGACCAAACCATTTGGTCGTGGCGCAATTATGCTTTAATTAAAGTTGTGCTTAGAAAAATGCATAAATCTTTTAAAATTCACGATAGGAAAATTGATTTAAACGGTGGTGTTCCTATATTAAAGATATTAGGGCACAGTGTTCCTGGATTAATATTTGCGGGAATAGTTTTACTATTCTCGCCGATAAACCAGTCGAGAGTATTAAACAAAGTTGGCGGGATAGGGTTTCTTATTCCGTCACTTTTAACGGCTTTAACAACGGTTATGCAGGGGATAGTAGACGGATTTGTTTTACTTCCCATGATGAAAATCCCTGCGCTTTTCCGTCACGGTGCCGATGATAAGTTAAAGAAAAAATACATAACTATTGCCTTTGCTCAACAAACGTTGTTGCTAACTAGTATGTGTTTATTGGTTTGGTTCTTGCGATTTCCGTTGTTTTCGGTGCTCTCTATCCCAAAAGATATCTATCCGCAAGTTGAACTGTTCCTTTCTTTTAAACTACCGGCGTTTGTTTTTGCTAACCTATGTATCTTGTTAACCGATATATATTTCGGCATTGGTAGTAGTGTTCGCATATTTATTATGCAAGTATTAAAGCCGTGCTTGGACGTTTTGTCCTACTTCGTTTTTTTAGAACTGTTTGATTTAGGCATAGTAGCCGTGGCTATTGTGGATATTCCGAACAGTATACTGCTTTCCGTTTTTGCGGTAATTATGATTACGAAGTATAAAGAAAAGGGAGACGGTTTTGAAGAATTTAAGAACAAGAGCAACCCTGAAATTGTAAAAGAATACGCGCTAAGCGGTATTACTTGCACGGCAAGAAACCTTTGTATATCATTAGGTTATTTTGTGACGGGCTTGGTGATAAACAGGGAAATGACCTCCACGTTTTTAACGGCGATGGGGATAATGCTTCCTTTCCAGTCGTTTTTGAATTCCGTAGTAAAAAGCCATAGAGTATTTTGTATAGCGAACTATGACAAACAGCATATATCTAACCTAAAAAAAGGGTTTACACAAATGCTTTTGTTTTCATTAGGTTTTGCGCTTTTGGTTAGCATTCTTAAATTATTTTTGGCAACCCCTTACGCCGAATTTATGGGGCTAACGGGTGAAACTAAAGATAAAATGGTGCTTATTTGGCACGTCGGTTGTTGGAACTTGTTTCCGTGGGGGATACTGTATTCGTTTAGATATCTTTTAGAAGGGATGAGAAAAATCAAAATCAGTCTTGTGGCGGGTATAATAGAGTGCGTTGGCGCCTTGATTTGTGCGTTTTTATTAATACCGTTTTTTGGCGAAACGGTAGTTGCCATGTATCAACCGATAGCGTGGTCTTTCCCCGCAATTTTCTACGTGGTCTATTACTTGACAAATAGAAAAAAGATTTTTTCCGTAGCAGAATAAAAATATAAACAAAACAAAAAGGATAACGAGTTTCGTTATCCTTTTTATTTATTATTTAAATAAATTATTTAGATAAAAGTTCTTTTGCCTTAGCAACAACGTTGTCTACGGTAAAGCCGAATTTTTCAAACAATTTACCAGCGGGGGCAGAAGCACCAAAGGTTTCCATACCGATAACCGCTCCGTCTAGACCAACATATTTATACCAACAATCTTTTGCGCCTGCTTCAACAGCAAGTCTTGCGCGAACGTTGGTGGGCAATACGCTTTCTTTATATTTCTTGGGTTGTTTTTCAAACTCTTCCATACACGGCATTGAAACTACTCTTGCGTCAATTCCGTCTGCAAGTAGCGCTTCTCTTGCTTTAACTGCAAGGTTAACTTCACTACCCGTTGCGATAATGATTAAATCAGGTGTCTTTTTAGCGCTATCACGAAGAACGTAACCACCCTTGAACGCGTCTTTACCCGTACCTTCTAACATAGGAAGGGTTTGGCGAGACAAGAACAAGCAAGTAGGTTCTTTACCGGTTAGCGCGCTGATGTATGCAGCGGTAGTTTCTCTACCATCAGCGGGACGGAACACTTTCATATTGGGCATTGCACGTAAGCCTGCCAAGTGTTCGATAGGTTGGTGGGTAGGTCCGTCTTCACCAACACCGATAGAATCGTGCGTTAAGATGTAAGTTACGGGAAGTTCCATGATTGCCGACATACGCATAGCGTTTTTCATATAGTCAGAGAAAACGGCAAAGGTTGCGCAGTAGGGGATAAGTCCGCCGTGTAAGTACATACCGTTAACGATAGCCGACATCGCGTGTTCACGGATACCGAAGTGCATGTTCGAGCCTGATTTGTCGTCGGGCAAGAATTCGCCACGTGCTTTCATATTAGATTTGTTTGCAGGGCCAAGGTCTGCACTACCGCCGATTAGCGAAGGAACGTATTTTGCAAGTTTGTTAAGAACGGTGCTACCATATCCTCTCGAAGCGTCGTCCTTTTCGAATTGCCACAATTCTTCAATGTTTGCAAGGTCGGGCATTTCGTGTTTCTTCCAAGCAATATATTCTTTTGCTAGTTCAGGATATTGTGCTGAATAGCGAGCAAAAGTTTCTTTCCAAGCCTTTTGAGCGCGTTTGCCTTTGTTAGCAAACTTTTTGCAGTGTTTGAAAACTGCTTCATCTACTTCAAACGGTGGATAGTTGTAGTTTAAGTTTTTCTTCAAGGTTGCAACGCCTTCTTCACCAAGGGGCGCGCCGTGGCAAGAAGCCTTGCCTTGTAGGTGAGAACCAAAACCTATTTCAGATTTAACTATGATAAGCGAGGGTTTTTCTTTTTCAGCCTTTGCTTTTTTGATAGCGCGGTTAAGTGCGTTAACGTCGTTAGCGTCTTTAAGCTTAATAACTTGCCAGCCCATTGCTTGATGTCTTAAACCAACGTCTTCGGTAAAGGTAATGTTGGTGTCACCTTCAATGGTAATGTCGTTATCGTCGTAAAAAACGATAAGTTTGCCAAGTTTAAGAGCGCCTGCGAGAGAAGCGGCTTCGTTTTCGATACCTTCTTGCATACAACCGTCTCCGCATAAAGCGTAGGTGTAGTGGTCTACGATATCAAAGCCTTCTTTGTTGAATTTATTTGCCAAATAAGCTTCGGCAATAGCCATACCAACTGCGTTAGCAATGCCTTGACCGAGCGGGCCGGTGCTGGTGTCAACACCCGGGCATACGCCGTATTCGGGGTGACCTGCGGTACGGCTTCCTAATTGACGGAAGTTCATAATATCTTCTTTTTTCAAACCAAAACCAAACAAATAATAGAGAGCGTAGTCAAGCATAGAAGCGTGGCCGGCTGAAAGCACGAACCTATCTCTGTTATCAAACGTGGTATCTTTCGGGTTGAATACCATGTTGGTAAAAATAGAGTATCCTATAGGAGCAGCACCTAAAGGCATACCGGGGTGACCGGAGTTTGCTTTTTGAATTGCTTCTGCAGAAAGAACTCTAATAGAGTTAATAGTAAGTTGTTGTACTTCGTTCATAAAAATCCTCCTTGCGTTTTATATTTATTAGTACAAACGCGGTGCAAAAGGTTATCACGCACCTTTTTTAATTATATAGTATTTAGTGGGGATTTTCAAGTCTTTTTAATTAAATATTGAGAAAAAACTTGTATATTTATGATATAAATGATATAATTACAAAAGAAAAACTTAGATGGATAGTGGGTAAGAATTCACTTTCCCAAAAACGATTGGAGAACAGATATGGAAGGCAAGCAATTTGTAACGCAGATAGCAGACATCGAAACTAATTTTGCACAATGGTATACCGACGTGGTACTTAAAACCGAACTCGTTGACTACGGCCCTGTAAAAGGGACCATGGTTATAAGACCGTACGGATACGCCATTTGGGAAAACATCCAAGCGGATATGGACGCGCGCTTTAAAAAAGCAGGTTCTAAGAACGCGTATTTCCCGCTACTTATTCCTATGAGTTTTTTCACCAAAGAAGCCGAGCACGTAGAAGGCTTTGCGCCCGAAGTTGCGGTGGTAACGCACGCGGGTGGAGCGAAACTTGAAGAACCGCTCGCAATAAGACCTACTAGTGAAACGGTTATAGGCACTATGTATGCAAAATGGATACAGTCTTATAGGGATTTACCCGTTATAATGAATCAATGGTGTAACGTTATGCGTTGGGAAAAGACCACTCGTCCTTTCCTTCGCACCAGCGAATTTTTATGGCAAGAAGGCCACACCGTTCACGCAACTGAAGAAGAAGCGATGGACGAAACACTAAAAATGTTAAACGTGTATAGAGAGTTTATGGAAGAAACGCTTGCAATCCCAGTATTCTGCGGTCGCAAGACGGACAAAGAAAAATTTGCGGGCGCGGTTGCGACTTTCGGGCTTGAAGCGATGATGCTCGACGGAAAGAGTTTGCAAATAGGCACTTCGCACTATCTCGGCCAAAACTTTTCTAAGGCGTTTGATATAAAATTCTTAGACAAGGATAGCACGCTTAAAAACGGATATACTACTTCTTGGGGAACTAGTACCCGCATGATAGGCGGAATTATAATGGCGCACGGCGATCAACGTGGATTAGTTTTACCGCCGAAGGTTGCGCCTATTCAAACCATTATCATACCTATCGCCGCGCACAAGGGTGGCGTTATAGAGAAAGCAAAAGAAATAGAAGCGGTATTGCTAAACGCGGGTGTTCGCGCAGAAACGGATACGCGTGATATGAGCCCGGGTTGGAAATTCAACGAATGGGAAATGAAAGGCGTTCCGCTCCGTGTAGAAATAGGCCCTAGAGATATAGAAAACGGTCAAGTAACCGTTATGCGTAGAGACACGCTTGAAAAGACGGTTGTTAAGATAGAAGAAATAGGCGAGTATATAAAAACGGCGCTTTTAACCGTTCAAAAAGACATGCTCGAAAAATCAAGAAGCAAACGCGACAAAAAAATAGTAACCGCTAACTCTTTAGAAGAAATTTTAAAAGGTGTTGAAGAAAAGAACTTCGTTAAAGCGGGTTGGTGCGGTTGTAGAGAGTGTGAAGACAAGGTTAAAGAGACGGCGGCGGCTACCGCAAGAGTTATGTGTGACGAAGAAGGCGTTCCTACCCGTTGCGCAATTTGTGGAAAAGAAGCAAAACACAACGTTATATTCGCAAGGGCATATTAAGGCTTATTAAAAAGTTCTAGAGAGTAATTTATTGGAAAAATAAGGAGAAAAAATGTTATTCTTTTACGATAGCGGATATTCAATGCATATACCCAACGGCTACGTTTACCTTGTTTTAGGTGTAACGCTTGCTTTCTACGGGTTGTTATACGCCTTTAGGGCGATTGCGCTATACAAAATGTCAAAGGGAGCGGGTGAAACGATTAGCAAAATCAAATGGTTTTCTTTCGTTCCGTTTATTTGGGTGTATTTGGCGGGTAAATTATGCGGTGAAGTCAAAATGTTTAACAAACCCGTTAAAAAATTTGCGCTAATTGCATGTTTGATTTTTTCGTTTACGACGGTTGTTACTTTTATTTTTATTTTCTTGCAATATTTTCCGCTCGTTGGCTACTTTTTACAAGGTGGAGTAGTATATTGTTCATATGACCCGACTGTTATGGTGTCTGGGTTTAGCAAATACTTTTTCGACCCTACTTATTTAGTAGAAACAAGCGTAATACTCTATCCTTACGCTGATTGTTACGTCGTTGCTCTTTTCTTAAAATATTTCAGTTTAGTAGTAGATATAGCGTCGCTTGCAAACACGGTATTCCTTATATTTTTATATATTGCTTTGTTCAAAAAATACTGGCCGTTGCATTTTGTTTCCGCAACTATATTCAGTATATTGGGTTTATTCCCCATATTCTTGTTTGTGGTAAGGAATAAAAAGCCTGTTAATTACGAAGAATTCGTTCGCGCTCGCTTTAATCAAATGCGCGGTGGTTATTATAGTGGTCAAAACTATAATAATCCGTACAACAACCCGTACAATAACCCCAACAATGTTAACAATCAACGCACACCCGAAACTCCATTTTCAGAATTTGCTGAAAAGGGCGAAGCAGACCCCAAAGATCCGTTTGAAGAGTTTTCGGATAAGAAATAGTAAGGAAGTATAGATGACTAACGAAAACATAGTGGCGATATCCACTAGCCTTGGCGCAAGCGGAGTTGCCGTTATTAGAATAAGTGGAAGCACGCCGTTGTCCGTAGCGGAAAAAATGTTTAAGCCCGTTGGCAAAACCAAGGTTTGCGATTTTATACCCAACGTTATGTACGTGGGTGAAATTACGTGTGATGGTTTTACCGATTTCGGCATGTGCGTATATTTTAAAGCCCCCAAAAGTTTTACGGGGGAAGACACGGTAGAATTTCACTGTCACGGCGGAATAGCAATAACCAAAGGCGTGCTAAAAAAAGCGCTTAGTTGTGGCGCTCGTCTTGCAACGAACGGCGAGTTTACCAAACGCGCGTTCATGAACGGCAAACTTTCTTTGTCGGGCGCGGAAGGGCTTATCGACATGATAAACGCCGAGTCGGAGAGTGGGGTTAAAGCGGGGTATTATCTATACCGAGAAAAACTTACCGCCGAGATAACCGCCCTTCAAGATAGGCTTACCGACGTTCTTAGCGAGATAGACGCGGACATGGACTTTCCCGAAGAAGATTTGCAAGTAAAATCCACCGAAAAAGCTAGGGTTGAGTTAACGGCGGTTAAGGGAAAGATAGAAAAATTGCTTTCGACCTTTCATACGGGCAGACAAATTAAAAACGGCGTTAAAGTAGGAATAATCGGCAAACCTAATACGGGCAAGAGTTCGCTTCTTAACGCTATGTTAAATTACGACAAGGCGATAGTTTCTTCGGTTGCCGGCACTACGAGAGACGTGGTGGAAGGTGAAATAAATATTAACGGCGTCAAGTTCTATTTTTCGGACACCGCGGGGATAAGGGAGAGCGACGACGATATTGAAGCGTTAGGCGTCGGGCTTTCTAAAAAGATATTAAACGAAAGCGACTTGCTACTTTTCGTGATAGACAAAACGAACGTTGATAAAACGGACGAAGAGATAGAAAGTTTAACCGCAGGCAAAAGAGTGTTAACGGTAATAAACAAAACGGATATAGAAGGCGACATATCCCATCGTTACGACGTTGCGGTTTCGGCTAAGAACAAAACCAACGTCGAGCAATTAAAAAGTATGATATACGATTACACCGTGGGCAGTGGAATGGACGTTAACGGAGATTTTTTGTGCGAAGAAAGGCATTTCTTTGCGCTTAAACGTGCGAACGAAAGTTTGACCGAAGCGTTACGGAATATAGATTTAGTTACGTTAGATTTGCTATCTATAGACGTTTTAGACAGTTGGAGCGCTCTTGGTGAAATAAGTGGAAAGACTGCTACGGAAGAAGTTATAAACAACATTTTCGCAAAGTTTTGCGTAGGGAAATAGAAGGGGAAAAATGGTAAATTTAGAACTGTATAGAGTGTTTTATACCGTTGCCAAATGTGGCAGTTTAACCAAAGCCGCAGAAGAATTATACATATCGCAACCGGCTGTTTCTCAGGCAATAAAACAACTCGAAAATCAACTTGGTGGTCAACTTTTCAACCGTACGCACAAAGGTATGGAACTGACCGAAAGTGGCGGAAAACAAATATTCAAAACGGTTGAAGAAGCGTTAAAACTTTTCGAACAAGCAGAGAACAAGTACGCCGAAATGAAAGACGGGGCGACGGGAGTTCTTAGAATTTGCGCTTCGGACACGGTAAGCACTCACTTTTTGTTACCGTACGTAAAGAAATATCACGAAAAGTTTCCAGACGTAAACTTGGTATTACAAAACTGCACTTCGAGTGAAACGATAGAACTATTAAAAAACAAAAAGGGTGATATCGGGTTTGTAAACCTACCTATCGACGATAGCGATATAAACCTTTCAAACGTAGTTATGCATTTGCACGATACTTTCGTTGCGAGCGAAAAGTTTAGTGAGTTGTTTGGCAAAGAGATAGACCTTAAACGGTTACAAGACTATCCGCTTTTGATGTTAGAACTTTCAACGGCAACCCGTCAAGCGATAGTTTCATTTGCGCATTCGCACGGCATACACTTGCACCCCGAAATAGAACTTGCTAGCCTAGAGTTGATGGCGTCTTTGGCAAAAAACGGCATAGGAATAGCGTGTATTCCCAAAGAGTTCGTCACGCATGAACTAAACGAAGAAAAAAGTTTGACCGAAATAAAAACCGTACCGTCGCTTCCGACAAGAGCAATAGGTTTGGCGTTGCCCAAAAACGTTGCTATGAGCAAAACGGTAAAAGAATTTATTAACCTTATAAACGGAAAGGAGACTGATTAAATGGAAATTTGGCAAGCCATAGTACTTGGCGCAGTTCAAGGTTTTGCAGAATTTTTACCTATTTCAAGTAGCGGACACCTAATTCTTTTGCAAAGATGGTTCGGGATAGAAGACAACGTTATATTTTATAGCGTAATGTTACACGTGGGTACGTTAATTCCCGTTATAGTAGTGTTATGGAAACAAATTATAGACTGTTTTAGAAGACCGCTAAATAAATTATGGTATTTAGTTCTAGCAACTATTCCCGCGGGCGTTATCGGTATTGTAGTTTCAAAACTTTTTGACTTAGACACCTTATTTTTGCAAAATTCTTATCTATTATCAATAACCTTTATGTTTACGGCGGTAGAAATGTTTT
>CAJGCK010000034.1 GCA_904501795.1 uncultured Clostridia bacterium | reverse complement strand
TTCTTTTCTAAATTCTTCGCCCTTGTCGTAAATTCTTTGGCTTTCAAAGAAGATTACGGGGTCGGTGCCGTTTAGAGCCGAGTTCATTAAGCCCTTAGCGTCGTAAGGAGTTACGGGGAAGCATACTTTCAAGCCGGGAACGTGTGCGGGAAGTGCTACCCAGTCTTGAGAGTGTTGAGCACCGTATTTACTACCAACTGAAACACGTAGCACTACAGGCATTTTTAGTATACCACTACTCATTGCTTGCCATTTTGCAAGTTGGTTGAATATTTCGTCACCCGCTCTACCCATAAAGTCAGCGTACATTAGTTCTACGATTACTCTACCACCGCATAAGCCGTAACCTACTGCGCTTGATACGATTGCTGCTTCAGATATAGGAGAGTTGAATAGTCTGTGGTAAGGAAGCGCTTCGGTTAGTCCTTTGTAAACTGCGAACGCTCCGCCCCAGTCTCTTACGTCTTCGCCGTACGAAGTAAGCGTGGAATCTTTGTAATATTTGTCGATAATTGCTTCAAATAAACCGTCACGGATGTTGAAACGTTTCATATTAGAAACAAGTTGACCCTTTTCGTCGAATGCATAACGGTTTTTACCTGCAATTTGTTTAACCCTTGGGTTTTCTTCCATAGGAATCTTAACGTCTTTGCCAACTTCGATTGCTCTATCTTCCATCTTTTCAATTTTGCCGTTAGAGAACATTAAGTTTTCTACGTAATAGGGGTCTTTATTGAAGTCAAGATAGGGTGATTCTACGGGGTCTGCTGCTAACTTGCAGAGTTTAAGCATTCTTTCGCTGATGCCTGAAATAATATCGTCGAACTTGCCGTCGCTTTCAATCTTAGCGTCAACTAGCGCTTTTCTGTAAGTTACCATCGGGTCGTGCTCTTTCCATGCGTCTACTTCTTCTATCGTACGATAGCTCATAGAGTCTGACGGAGAGTGACCACCGTAACGATAAGTTACTACGTCCATAAGAACGGGGCCGTCGCCGTCTAATAAGATTTTCTTCTTTCTCTTCATAGCGTCGATTACTGCAAGCGGGTTGAATCCGTCTACCCTTTCTGCATATAATTGCGTGGGAGAAATACCTGCGCCTAGACGCGCTAAGAAATCGTATGCCATGGTTTCGCCACGGGTTTGTCCGCCCATGCCGTAGCCGTTGTTGAAGAAGTTGAAAAGTATGGGTAGTCCACCTTTCTTTTCCCATAATTGACGGAATTGGTCCATAGCGGCAAAGTTCATACTTTCGTATACAACACCGCAACCAACAGCGCCGTCACCAACGTTACTGATTACGATACCGGGTTTGTCGTTAATCTTTTTGTATAATGCAGCACCTAAAGCAACGGGAGCCGCGCCACCAACTAGAGCGTTGTTGGGATAAATACCAAACGGTAAGAAGAAAACGTGCATTGATCCGCCCATACCTCTGTGGAAGCCGGTACGACGAGCGAATATTTCACTCATAAAGCCATAGAGCAAGAAGTCTACTGCTAAATCTTTAACGTTGCCCGTTTTGTTGAGTTTTTCTACGGGAGCAAGAGTTTCGCCACCCATAAAGTCTTTCATTATTTGGTATAGTTTGTCGTCGGGTAATTTGTAGATAGAGTTTAAGCCCCTTGCAAGCACTTCGCTGTGGCTACGGTGCGAACCAAAGGTCATATCGTCCATATCTAAAATATATGCTTGACCAACTGCTGCTGCTTCTTGACCTATTGAAAGGTGCGCAGGACCAGGATAAGAGTGCTTAAAGCCTTGATATTCTCCCTTTACTTTGATGGATTGAATCATGCTTTCAAATTCTCTTAGTACGGCGATGTCGTTAAAAATTCTAACGAAATCGTCTTTAGAAAAGTTTTTCTTTTCATCGGTAATAGTTTTGTCGTATACGTTTACGGGAATATCGGTAAACGCAATTTTGCCTTTTGCCCTAATTTCGTTAGGGTTTATAAATTGACTTTTTGGCATTTTATTTCCTCCTAAATTTTATATGTTGAATATCGCTTCTCTAACGATTTCGCATACCGTTGGGTGCGGGAATACTAATTTCTTAATGTTTTCAACGTTAACTTCTAGGTCTATCATTGAAGAAACTGAAACGATGTATTCACCCGAGTAGCTACCTATAATATGTGCACCGATTAAGGTGTTGGTATCTACGTTTACTATGAGTTTGCATATTCCGTCAAGCTCGCTGTTTTCTGCGATATATCTTCCCGAATAAGTTAGCGGAATATTAATTTCTTTTGCGTTTAAGCCTTTTGCTTTTGCACTATCTAACGTTTCACCAACAGAGCCAACTTCGGGGTTGGTGTATATAACCGAAGGTATTACGCCGTAACGCATTTTATCTTTTTTACCCATAATCGTGTTAACTGCAACTTCTGCTTCTCTGTAAGCGGTGTGAGCAAGCATTATCTTACCGTTAACGTCGCCAACTGCGTATACGTTTGCCACGTTGGTTCTCATATTGTCATCGGTTACGATAGCACCACGTTCTAAGTTAACGCCGATATTTTCTAAGCCTATACCCTGCGTTACCGCACGTCTACCGATAGATAAAAGTATCTTGTCGGTGGTAATTTTTTCACTCTTGCCGTTCTTTTCGAACACTACGCCGTCACTTTCGATAGCGGTTACTTTGCAACCTAAATTAAAGGTTACACCCTTTCTTTCTAAGGTTTTTTGTAATATTGCAGAAATTTCTTTTTCAGTTGGGCCTGCAATTTTGTCAAGCATTTCTACAACGGTAACTTTAGTGCCTACCGACGAGAAGTAACTTGCCATTTCTAAACCGATTACGCCACCTCCGATTACCACTAAACTTTCAGGAATAGTGGTTAAATCCAAAATTTCTTTGTTGGTTAGCACTAAACCGCTTGCAATATTTTCTTTTAGTCCAGGAATAGGTGGAACTACGGGCATTGAACCGGTTGCAATTATCAATCTTTTTGCTAGAACTTGTTCTTCGCCTACTTTGATAACGAAACCGTCTGCCGTTTTGCTTTCGATAAACGCGGTTGCTTCTTTCATAACTACTTTGTTTCTCTTTAATTGAGCCTTAACGCCCGAAACAAGCATTTTTACAACGCCGTTTTTACGTTCTACAACGAACTTTTGGTCAATTGAAGTCTTGCCTTCTACCTTAACGCCGTATTTGTCCGCGTGGTTAGCGTAATCGAAAACTTTTGCGGAGTTAAGGAAGGTTTTACTGGGTACGCAACCTTCGTTAAGACATACGCCACCAAACGAATTCTTTTCGGCAACTAAGGTTTTTAAGCCTGCGTGACCTGCTCTTTCAGCGGCTAAATATCCGCCCGGGCCACCGCCGATTACTACTAAATCGTAATTTTCCATTAGTCAATCTCCTTTATATGCATTTGCTATCTGCCAAAAGATTAAAACTGAAATTTTCAAGATAATCTTTAAGGTCTTTTAAGAATCTAGAAGCGGGCGCACCGTCTAACGCTCTGTGGTCGTATGATAGCGACAAGCTCATTGCGGTATATGGTATGATTTCGCCGTTTTTACCAAGTTTTACTCTCGTTTCAAGCGTGTTTACGCCGAGTATACCCGTTTGCGGTGGGTTTACTACGGGAGTGAAACTTTCTATTCCCATCGTGCCTACGTTACTTACCGTAAAGCTTCCGCCCGTCAATAGTGAAGGACTAATCTTTCCATCAATAGTGTCTTGCGAAAGTTTTTTAGATTTAGACGCGATTTCAGATAAACTCATTAGGTCTGCGCCGAATAGCGTGGGAACTAGCAAGCCCCTTGGCGTATCGGTTGCAATACCTACGTTTACGTGGTCGAAATAACGCATGGTGTCACCGTTGATTAGGTGTGCGTTTAAGTCTTTATGTTTCTTCAATACTCTTGATACTGCAAATACTATAATGTTGTTTATAGTGATTGACGGCAACTTAAGAGTTTCCGCATTGTCTTTAAGATATTTTCTAAACGCCATAACGTTAGTGCAGTCGAACGATAAGGTATGGGTTAATTGAGCCATAGTCGACAAGCTCATTACCATGTTCTTAGCAATAACTTTTCTTATGTTAGACATCTTTTCATCTTTATAAGACTTAACGTCTACGTTTTCTAACGTTTGAGCCTTTTCAACTTGAGCGGGTGCAGACGCTACTACCGTTTCTTTCGGGTTAACGCTTGCTTCTCTAACGTCTCTTTCTATTATTCTACCCTTAGGTCCGGTTGCGGTTGCACTACTTAAATCTACGCCAAGTTTTTCAGCAAGCGCTTTTGCTCTTGGTGATGCAAATATCTTTCCGCTATCGGTTGCGGTTGCGCTCGTTGCCGAAGGCGCGGTTGCTGGTGCCGAAGCAGGTGCAGGTGCGGTTTCTTTAGCAACTTCTTTTACTTCTACTGCCGTTGCGCCGGCGTTGGGAGCGTAGCAAGATGCGTCTTCACCCTTAGGTCCTATTGCGCAAACGTTGGTGAGCACGGGAACTTCGTCGCCGTCTTCACAGAAGATTGCAAGAACTTCACCTTCAAATTCAGATTCTTGGTCGAAAGAAGATTTATCCGTTTCGTAAGAGAAAAGGATATCGCCTTTCTTTACCGTGTCGCCTACCTTAACGTTCCATTTGGTTAGAATACAACTTTCTACCGTGATACCTTGTTTAGGCATTAACACGGGGTTAACGTTGGGGTTTAACACAACTTCTTTCTTCTCAACGGGTTGAGCGGGTGCTTCTGCAGGAACTTCTTTTGCTTCAGCAACGGGTGCGCCACCAGGTGCAAATGCAGAACAATCTTCGCCTTTGTTTCCTATTACGCAAACGTTGGTTAGAACGGGAACTTCGTCCCCTTCTTCACAAAATAACGCAAGCACTTCGCCGTCGAACTCGGATTCTTGGTCGAAAGAAGACTTGTCGGTTTCGTACGAAAAAAGTACGTCGCCCTTTTTTACGGTATCGCCGACTTTAACGTTCCATTTGGTTAAAATGCAACTTTCTACGGTTATACCTTGCTTGGGCATTAAAACGGGATTTGCCATTTTTTGTCTCTCCTATTATATCGTTTTATATCGTTATTCGTTTTTTGTCTTGAATTATTTTTATTATATTTTCTTTGCGTTTGCAAGAACGTATTTTTCGGCTTCATCCGACCAAATTCCGTTGTTCTTCTTGCAAATTGCGTCTAAGTCTGCAAAGAATTTGTCCGTTTTGCCAAGTTCTTCAAAATCAGCAATAGCGGTCATGGGCATTGAAATGTGCGTATAAACTAATTTCTTTGCGCCTTTTATGTTGGGAAGATTTAACGTCGTGTCAACAACGCTATCAAGTCCGCCAACGTGAGAAATCATAATAGACGGGTTGATTTTGCCTTCGCCCGCAAGTTTAAGCGCTTCTCTTAAGTCGTTGGTGTTTCCGCCAGACGTTCCGGTTATTCTGTGGAAAGCATAGTGAACGTCATAGAAATTGAATTTTGCAGAGAAATCGGTTTTAGTGGGGCCTGCAAAGAAGTTTAAGCATCCGTTTTCACCAAGCAAAGCGTCGCCTTGTTCTACCAATGCAGATACGGGAGCATATACGAACACGTCGTCAAAGCCGTTGCCACCGTTTAGATCTTTCATGTATTTTACGGGATCTTCTACGGTTGAGGTGTTAACGTATACTAATTTTACGCCGTGTTTTGCAGCGTCTTCTACCGTTAAAAGAGTTGCCGCTCTATCAAGTCTTGCTTGGTCGATATCGGTTACTACCATTAACGAAGGTCTTCTCGGTCCGTGAATACCGTAATCAACTGCGCCAAGCCCCATAGGACCAACGCCTGCTAGAATTGCAACTGCGCCACCTTCTTTGATACCCATATCGTGCGTATGGTTTTCGTATACGCTGTGATAGTTTTCGTGATAGCCTGCAATTATACACGACATAGGTTCTGCAAGTGAAGCCTTAAAATAGCTTTCGCCTTCGTAAGGAATTAAGCAGTCGCTTTCCATTACTTCGTTGGGAATAATTATATAAGTAGCGTCGCCACCGATGTTAACGTAAGAATAGCCGGGTGCAAGATAAGGATTTTCTTTTAAGTTCATAGCCGGTTGAATACCAAATTTGCTTCCTTCCTTAAATTTGCCTTGCCATTTTGCGCCAACCTTAACGATGTCACCACAAAATTCGTGACCAATAATAACAGGGTTTTCTGCAATATCATTGGGTACGCGTTTGTGGTTTGCGCCTTGTATTGCCGCCTTGTAGCTTGACATACAAATACTGTCAGATACAACGCGTGCAAGAATTTCGTCTTCTTTGATTTCGGGCAATTCGAATTCTTCTAATCTTAAATCGCTTTGTCCGTAAAGTCTAACTGCTTTAGTTTTCATTAAAAAGTTCTCCTTTTAATTAAATTTTTACGTGTTCAATTATAGCACAATTAAAAATAATTGTGAACAACTTATTAATAAGTTGCAAAAAGATTTTATTTGTGTTAAGATATAATCATAAATAAACACAAATGAACAAGATTTTTACTGGTTTTGTTCGTTTTGGGGGTGAAAAAATGCTTACACTTGAAAGACAAGAAGAAATTTTAGAAATTTTGAACAAAAATAAATCCGCAACGGTGGAAGAACTTGCGCAAGAACTTTTCGTGAGTGGTGCGACTATTAGGCGTGATTTAAGGATTATGGAAAAACAAGGACTTATTAAAAGGTCGCACGGCGGTGCTATGCCATTTAAGTCAAGTGCTGAAGAATCGGCGTTTGCTATTCGCGAACAAGAGAATATCGTTGCGAAAAAAAGAATTGCAACGCTTGCGACCAGGTTTATTAAAAACGGCGATTCGGTTTTTATCGATTCGAGTAGTACTACGGGGTTTGTTATTCCCCTACTTAATAACTACAACTATTTATCGGTTACAACCACAGGGCTTCGCAACGCTTTACTACTTTCTCAAACGAACAGTGTTAAAATTTATATTGCGGGCGGACTTATTGAAAACCATTCTAACTCGATAACGGGCACGGACACCATGGACTATATTTCAAGAATTCACGCAGATATTAGCATTATTTCGTGTACGGGGTTAGACCTTAAAGCAGGATTTACTGACGCTAGTATCGAGCAAGCGAAATTAAAACAGCAAATGCGCAAGAATTCTGATAAAGTGGCTATGCTTTGCGATAGCAATAAGTTTAACAAAACTTTTATGTGCAAGGACTTTGATTTTAGTGATATAGATTATCTTATCACCGAAAAAACACCACCTATTGAATACGTTGAAAAGATAGCCGAAACCAAATGCAAACTTATAACGCCTGAAAACACTTTCTTTTAATAATTTTTATTTGCAAAACGAAAACCCCGTGTGCAAACTGCAATAGTCATAGGGATATTAATTCAAAATAAAAGAGTAGCCCACTATACTTCGCAAAAAGCGGAATATGGTGGGCTTTATCTTTACCACAAAAATTAAAGATTTAAGTTATATTTTTAGCCTTGTGGCTAAAAGTGATATGCAAGTTTCTTGCGTTATATTTTGACCTGTGGTCAAAGTTATATTATATTTGCCACAACTTTCCCGAAAGGGAAAATAAAACTTTGCGTAGCAAAATATCACTGCTTTTAGCAATATAACTTGCCGTTAGGCAAATATAGTTGTGGCGTAACGATAAATCCCTATCGCTACGCCACTAACACGGGGTTTTTTATTGTTTCGTTATTGTTTTTTATTAATTCGTTACTAATTATTTTACCGAACGACGATATTTTTCCGCTTCCCAGTTATTGATAAAGTAAACCTCTTTTTCGTTCATAGTATTAACGGTTAAACCTGCATTTTTGATTGTGGTTATAACGAAAAGATATGCCGAAAGAGTTTCTTCTAAAGTGGTGGCTTGTTTAAGGTCGGTGTTGTAATAAACCTTGCACTTATTAACCACCAAAGTATCCGGCGAGTGTGCTAGTATATTGTTTAAGTATACTAGTTGGTCGGGATAAAGTGGATATTTATCTAAAAACGCTTTGTCTAAAACGTTTTCAGCAACGAAAAGTTTTACAATAGCGGTATCCGAAATAAATCCCGTGGGCGTTTTAGTTAAATTAACCGATCTAAAATTGTCTTCTAAACCGAAATAGTTGCGAATAGTTTCGTTAACGTCTGTATTAACCGCTTTAACTCTATCAACGCAATCAGAGTTAACTACCAAGCCGTGATTTTTCATAAATATTACTTCGGGATATTTGCCGTTGGTCTTTACGTACTCGTCTATCTTGTTTTTCATAGCCAAGGTAAGTTCAAAACCAGGGTTAATGTAAGGCAAGAATATAAAACCGTAGTCTTTTTCGCCGAATAGTTTTTGAGCAAGAGCTTCGCCTTCTACCGCACAAGTTAGTACGTTAGCGTATACCGAGTGGGTATGAATTACGTATTTTTTTAAGATTGCGTGAAAGCCAACTTCAACACTTGGACGAAGGGTTTTAACACCTTCTAAATCGATAACGGAGTTTTTAGAAACTTCTGCGCTTTCTTTTTCGTAGTCCTTTTCTTCGGCAAGGTTAACGCTTGCGTAATAATCGGCAATTTTCTTTTTGTCTACCGCAACGAAAGCGGTTGTTTCGTCTATGTCGGCAAGTCTATATCCCGATGCTTTTATGAGCATTATACCCTTTTCATCGTTTTTTACCGAAGTGTTACCACCACCACCTTGCGTGTAATCGGCGCGAGTACCTGCGTATTGTGAAATATCTATTAAATCTCTTATCGTGTTTTGCATTTTGTTATCCTTTTCTTTTTTAGTTATTTAAGATTGAACGCTTTATTTATTTCTTCAACCTGTTTTTCGTCTATCATAACGATATTACCTATCATCTTTGCGTGAATTATGGTGTTTGCAGTAAACTCTGCAACTTCCAACCTATCGAACGCATTGATTAGGTTTTTGCCCGTGCTGATTACGCTTTCGTTTTCAACTAAAACTACGGGCGATTTATCGCTTATCATATTAGAAATCATTTCCGGGTTGGTTATAGGTGTGCCGAAAGGTACTCTACCTATATCTCTCATCGCTATATACGATTCGGGTATCGTCCTACTATCAATAGGCGTTCTTGTTGCGCCAAAAGCCATAAGGTGTTTGGGGTGAGCAACGGTTATCGCATTGATTTCGGGGTGTTTGTCGTATATCAACTTGTGCAAAAGGGTTGAACGACTGGGCTTTTTACCCGCTTCACGCCAGTTAAAGTCTATTCTAACGATATCTTCAGACTCAATATATTTTCTATCTACGCCGTAGGGCGTGATAAGAAAACTGTCTTTATTAAGTCTTACCGAGAACGTTCCTTGCGTACTAGTAAATAAGCCTTGGTCGTAAGAACGGTGGATTAGCGCGCACATCTCTTTTCTTAAACGGCGTTCATCCGAACTGTACGTCGTGGGAATAAACTCGCCGAGTTGAACTTTACCCTTAGTTGAGTGAAGGGCTATTTGTTCGTCGGTTAATCCTTCGGGCTTACCTAAAATAGACGCCGTTATGCCAACCGATGCGGCAAAGTTTAACGTTTCAAAGCGTTTGAAGGCTTCAAACAAGTTGTCGGCGCAAGTGATAACGCCGTGGTTTTCCATTATTACGGCGTTTAAGCCCTTTTTAATTTCGGCAACTATGCGTTGAGCAAGAGCGTCCGACCCTGGAACTTCGTATTCGGCAATTCCAACCTTGCCACACACTTGACTAGGCGTGGGAATTATGTTTACATTTGGCACTTCCCTTATAAGAGAATAACTTACGAGTGCCGGTGGGTGTGCGTGTAAAACGGCGGAGACGTCGGGTCTGGTTTCGTACACTAGTTTATGGAAAGGTAATTCTACCGACGGTTTATGTTTGCCTATTACAGTTCCGTCGGGCAATACCTTACATATATCGTCGGGCGTTAGAGAGCCTTTGTCTATTCCCGAAGGGGTTATCCAAACGTTGCCTTCGCTATCCAGTATCGAAAGGTTACCGCCAGACGTGGTCGTTAAGCCTTTTTGATATACTCTGTTGATTAAAAGAACTATTTGTTCTGCAGGGTGCATTAAATTAAAGTTCATTGTTATCTCCTTAAAAATTATAGTCCGTCTTTTGCACCGATTTTTTTATGCTACATTTGTTGTCCGCCGGTAACGTTGATCGCTTGGCCGGTCATGTAGCTCGAATAATCAGATGCTAAAAATACCATTACGTCTTCTATATCGCTATATTCGCAAGAACGTTTCATAGGTACTTGGTTGATATATTTTTCTCTTACTTGTTCTTCGGTTATGCCTTGGTTTTGAGCGTATTGTTTGAACAAGCTGTTTACCCATAGCGGTGAATTTAATAAGTTGCCGGGGCAAATACAGTTTACTCTTACGCCTGATTCAGCAAATTCAAGTGCTAAACTTTGGGTTAAACCTACGCCACCAAATTTACTCGATGCGTAAGCGCCGTTTTTGAACGAGCCTTTTCTTCCCGATTTAGAGTTGATTTGGATGATGCTTCCGCTCTTTTTCTCAAGCATTGAGGGTGCAAACGCTTTTACCGTGTTGAAATACCCGTTTAAGTTGATGTCGGTAACGAGTTTGAACGCTTCGGGTGACAACGAGAAAATGTCTCCACTCTTAACGATTGCGGCGTTAGATACTAAAATATCTACCTTGCCCCATTTTTCTAAAACGATTTTCGCAGCGTTTTCGCATTGATCGTATTTGGTTACGTCTACTGCGATTGCAACGCTATCTTTAAGTTTGCTTGCAACTGCTTTTGCGCCTTCTATGTTGATATCGCAAACTGCTACTTTACAACCTTCTTTATCAAGACGGATTGCTAACGCTTCACCAAGACCTTGGCTTGCGCCGGTTACTACTGCTACTTTACCTTTTAAATCGATTATACTCATTTTTATTCTCCTTTTTAGTGTTTTTATATCTTTTTTATTTTTTTATAGTTTTTCTGCCGATTTCGGAATATTTTTGAACCCTATCCTTTAACTCGGGTATTTCCGTTTGAGTTTCTTTTGAGAACATACCTGCGCTAACGCCCTTTTCCGTAGAAATGCTTTCGTGACCGATAAGCGCCCAAGTCGCGTCTATTAAATGTGAAAACTGCGGGTTTGCTAACGCAACGCATTCGAATTTTTGGCGGGGCGAGTTAATATCTTCACCACTTATTTCAAACAAATCGTTTTCCTTACATAGTTTGCCAAGTCTTTCAAGTTGCGCGGAGGTGTTTCTCGTCGGCATATACGCTACCGCTTTTATGCCTATCTTTTTGATTTCTTTTAACAGTTCGGGTAAATACGAATCTTCAAACGTTTGAGCCTTTTTGTCGCCCGTTACCGACTCGCCTACGTCGCCTAAATATGCGTACGCAGGGATTGCGCCGAAACTTATCGCCTTCTTAACGAAGTCTTCCGCGTTCGGCATTTCTTCATCCGCGTCTATATAGAAAAATTTAGTATCCGCTTTTAGAACGCCTAGTAAATCGTATAGAAAATGTTCGTTATTAGCGTCTAATAAAAACGCTTTTATTCTTTCGCTTACGCCCAAATTTAAATCATTAATCAAAAAATCAATAAGCGCTTGCGTTCTACCAAACTTCCCTTCGAGTTTGCCTGCCAAAGCGTATAAAAGATGACGTTCTGTTATGCTTCCGCCAAACTCTGCTTGCGCTAACGGTAACACGTCTTTCTTAAAATCTAAGGTTATGCCAAATTTACCGTATTTGTCCGATATCGCTTTGCACATTTTTTGGTTGCGCTCGTTTCTCTTTACCCTAAAACTCGACAAGTATTCGTTGAACGCGTCTACGTTTTGTTCGGGTATACCGTGTGCGGCCATATAAATACAGTCGTTTTGGTCGGGGTGGTTTATTCTACCAAATCCCCTATCGAACTTTGCACGAACTTCTACACCGCAAGTATGACCAAGCGACAACATCTCGCACGCTTTCTTAAATTCTTTAGCGCCCGATAAACTGTCATGGTCCATTATTCCCGCACTGGTTAAGCCTGCTTTATACGCCATATATGCGGCTTTGGTCGGTGAATACGGTGAAAACGAATAGATGGTATGTATGTGGTTATTTGCGTCGTTTTGCCTTTGAACAGGTTTATCACCCTCCGTCTCGCTTTCAAGCAAGGCTTTTAGTGCCGATAAACGTTCTTCTGCCGTAGGAGCGTTAAGCCCGTTAAGATATTTTTCGTTCATTTGTTCTCCGCCTTTTTATAATTTAATTAAATTATAACTTAGATAAACCATACAGTCAAGTGCTTTTTACTCACTTTCACTTTTTAAGCAAAATTTATCGTGGTAAATTGCAACAATTCAAAAAAACGAGCGAAAGTTTGCAATTTTAATCACTTTCGCTCACGTTTTTCGCCGTTTATCTTGTTTTTTAACGCATTTTTTGGCTTTTTGTTTATTTGTGTTTATTTATTTTCGTCGCTTTTTTAGGCTCTACTTTTTCTCTATCGCCTTTTCTTTGTTATACCTTTCAACGCACGATAAATACTTTTCCGACAGCGATAAAGTGTATCTCTGTTTCTCTTCGTACGATAACGTATCGTATAATTTTTCGTCAGTTAAGCGACCTATCGCGTTACTTACTTCGCCTTCGTTATCTAAAAGCGTTTTTACCTTTTGATAAAATTCTTCGTTTTCGGCTTTCCCGTTTTTTATGTTTACAACAACGCGTTCGGCGTAATATTCTTTAACCTTGTTTTCGGGTATACCTTCAACTCTGGCGCGTTCCATTTCATTTTTTAAATTTTGACCGTACTCTTGCCAAAAGCCTTGCTTTAACCGTTTTTTTGCTTCTTTTGCGTAGTCTTTTATGCTTTTTTCGTTTGGCATGCCCTTTTCTCCCTTTTTTTTACATTTTTCGACTTTTTTCTACTTTTATTGCGCAGTTAAAAAAATATAACCTACCAACTATCTTTGGTAGGTTATCTCTTTAGCCTTTAATGCTTCTTTTTCTTGCCGCTTCAGATTTCTTTTTCTTTCTTACGGAAGGTTTTTCATAGTGTTCTTTTTTACGTAAATCGCCGATAATACCGTCTCTAGAACATTTTCTCTTAAAACGACGAAGAGCGCTATCTAAATTTTCGTTTTCACCAACTCTAACTGTACTCATTCTTTTCACCTTCCTTTGCCAAAAGCAGTTAGTCTGCAAAAAGCAGCATATAAAGTATATAAATTTTACAACCTTTTGTCAAACGTTTTTTAAACAT
>CAJGCK010000033.1 GCA_904501795.1 uncultured Clostridia bacterium | reverse complement strand
TCATACGTACCGCAGGGGAACATGTTGTTTAGTGGAACTATAAAAGATAACGTAACTTTTGCATCGGGAGATAAAACGGAAGAAGAAATTGAAAACGCGTTAAAACTTTCTTGCGCGCAAGAGTTCGTTGCTCAACTACCCGAAGGTCTTGACACGGTGGTTGGTGAAAAGGGTGTGGGATTATCCGAAGGTCAAATTCAAAGAATAGCCATAGCCCGTGCGATATTGTGTAAGAGCCCGATTATGTTGTTTGACGAAGCGACTAGTGCGCTTGACGAAGAAACGGAGCAAAAACTTTTAGAAGGGCTTAAAAAGTTAAATAACGTTACGCTTATAATAATTTCGCACAAGCCGTCGGCGCTTGAAATATGTAATAAACACGTTGAAATTGCAAATAAAAAATTAATGCTAATTTAGGATAAGGAAAATTTACAAAAAAATTGATTTTTGTTTAAATGTTTGTTATAATAACAAAAGTAGCATAAAATCAAAAGAAAATATAAAGGATTTATTAAATGGTAAAAACTACTGGCGAAATTATAAAAGCATTTTTTTCGGCTATAAAAAAGAATTTATTGTTAATAATTCTAATTATGGCGATTGCCGTTTCTGCAGGGATAGGGTACGCTTATTACGTTAAACCCGTTTTTACAGCGTATCAACAATCGGAATTCGTTGCAAAGCCAGACGATTCGAATTCGGTTAACGACTATAACTATTCGGTAAGTCAGTTAAGCACGTTTAAGGATTTTTGTACAATACAAAACGTTTTAGACCGTGCAAATTTTTACATTGATTGGTTTTTAGAAGAAATAGTTCCCACCGAGCGAGAGAACTTAATCGCTGACCTTGAAATTTTCGTTAAAGCCGTTGAAAAATACGATAAATACGATTTGTCGTACGACGGCGAAGTTTATTTAACGAAAAGCCAAGTTAAAGTTAACGTTGCAAGCGCGACTTCTCCAACAATAAGTTTTAAGGTAATAGTTTCTTGTGACGACGCTAGTAGGCATATGGCTGTTGTTAAATCAAGACTTATGGTTCTTGCTATTGATAACGAAGGGAAAAGGACGGATATGTCGGCAGGCAACAGTTTTGGTGACTCGCACTACTTCGGCGGAAGTCTCAGTTTAAACAACTATGGGTTTTTAGGTCTATCAAGTAACGTAAATAAACGGAAAATCGTTATGGTTGCGGGTCTATTAGGTTTAGCGCTATCGGCTATCGTGGTATACTTAAAAGAATTGTCGGATAAAACGGTAAAAGACAAAGAAACTCTTGAAAAAGTAACGGGATATTCTTGTTTTGCGATAATATCCAACAACAAGTTGGAGGTGTAAAGGTATGAACTTTTATAAAAGTGGAGCAATATTTTTACGCACGTTGTACAAGCATCTATTACTAATCATAATAGTAACCGTTTTGATAGGGTCTGCAGTAACGGGCTATGCTTTCTTAAAAATCAAGCCTTCTTATACCGCGTCTAGCAAACTTTCGGTTAAAGTAGAAACGACGAATAACTCTGGTAATTCGGACGAAACGTTAAACGTTGCGTTAGCAAATAAACTATTCCCTACTATAGAAGATAGGATAAGAAGCCCGAAAATAATAGACTATGCAAGAGGGTATAGTGGCGACCAAGAGATTTATGCTAATAGAATAGGCATTAGTTACAACGAGAACAGTTTAATTCTTACCATAAGCTATGTGGACAAAACGGAGAAGTTGGCAAAAGGTAGGTTAAGATTTATAATCGATACTATTAAAGAAGAACTTCCCAAACAGGAACTCACCGCCGTTTCTAGAATAGAATTCGTAGAAACGCAGTTAGAGAGCAATTTATCTTCATCAAGTAAAATACCAACCTATATTATAGCAGGCTTTGTCGGTGGGTTGATTTGCGCGGTGATGATAGTGTTATTGATATTCGTGCTTGACAACAAGGTTAAAGATAAAGACGAAGTTGAACTGTTAACGGGAACCAACTTAATTGCAGTAATAAGCAAGTAAACAAAACCCGCATTTTTGAGTGCGGGTTTTTTAGGATAATTTGTAGGAGTTAGTTATGACGGGATTTATAAGCAACTTAATCGGTAACGATTATATTTCCACGGTAATAATGTCGTTTGTTCCGTTAATAGAATTAAAAGGGGCGATAGTATACGCCACTAGCGTAGGTTTTGGGATAATACTTGCTTTCGCGCTCTCTTATCTAGGCTCAACGCTAGTGTTTTTTCCTATATACTGGCTGTTAAAGCCCGTGCTTAATTTAATGAAAAAAATAAAATGGTTTAAAGGTCTTGCGGAGAAGGTAGAGAACTATTTTTCTAACAAAGCAAGCGAAACCATGGAAAAAAGAGTGGATAAAGCGGGCAAAAACGGAATTGATAGTGACGTTCGAAAAAAAATGCTCGGCGTATTTATATTCGTTGCCATACCTTTGCCTATGACGGGGGTATGGACGGGAACTGCTATCGCGGTATTTTTAAATTTGAAGTTTAAGCACGCTGTTTTGCCCGTTGTTTTAGGCAATTTTATTGCAGGGGTTTTGATAGCGTTGTTATCAATGCTGTGCCAAGCGATAGGCGTTAATTTAGATTACGTTCTCTACGTGTTATTTGCATTAGCGTTGGTGTTACTAGTTTTAACTTTCATTAAGATATCCCGTTCAAAAGATAAGAATAAATCGATTGATAAAGATATTAGCGGAGATAAATAAATGAATTTTTTCAAATGGCTATTTAGCGTTAATAAAAAACCTAAAAAATTAAAACTCGGCTTAGCGTTAGGCTCTGGCGGGGCGAAAGGTTTTGCTGAACTAGGCGCTATTAAAGCCATGGAAGAAAACGGCATTGAATTTTCTATTTATGCGGGGACTAGTATAGGCAGTATCATAGGCGCTTTTTTGGCGGACGGATATTCTTCAACCGATATACTAGAACTGTTAAAAAAGGTAGATTTTAGTGAAATAACTAATCTATTCATGATAAAAATGGATACTTACGGGCTATTTTCCGTTATCGATCGTTCGATAGGCTCTATGAATATAGAAGACCTTAAAAAACCCTTTATGGCGGTTGCAACTAATCTGTCTACGGGGGAAGAACACGATTTTAAGGAAGGGAGCGTTGCTAAGGCTCTTTGCGCATCGAGTTGTTTTCCACCATTTTTTAAGCCAGTGATTATCGACGGGGAAAGGTATATCGACGGTGCGTTTACCAACTCGATTCCCGCCGATTTAGTGCGCAAAATGGGGGCTGATTTCGTGGTGGGGATAGACCTTGCCGATCACGAAGCGAAACCGAGCGTGCTTTTCAAAATTTTCCCCACCTACAAAAGCAAGGTAGAAAAGCCTTGGCAAAAGGGGTACGACAATAGCGACGTTATGCTTCACCCAAATCTAAAAGGTTTTGATTCGGTGTCGTTCGGCTCGGCGGAGCAAATGTTTGAAATAGGATATAAAACGGCAATAGAACAAATGCCTAATTTGTTAAAAAAGATAAAGGAAACAAAAAGACTAAAAAATAAAATTTAGCTTAAAACCTTTTACTAATGAAGAAGATCGTTTCGATAATATTATCTTTATTAACAATTTTTAATTTTGGTTGTCGTCGTGGCTTTCAACTTGATTTAACTCTTAGCTTAGATGATGAGTACGGCTATTTAACGGCTTACTTTTTATCCGTCGGCGAAGGGGACGCAACGCTTATTAGGTTTAATAGCGGTAAAATCATGTTGATTGATACCGGTGTTAACTCAAAAACCGTCACCGACTACCTTTCACATGCACTTTCGATTGCGGGCGGGAATACCATAGACTATTTGGTGCTTTCGCATCCCGACTGGCAACACGTGGGCAACGTTAAATACTTACTAGAAAATTTTGACGTTAGAAAGATTATTACGCCAAAGATTTATTCACTAACCAAATATACCGCTTTTCAATCTTTTTATGCCGAAATTTTATCTAGCGGAGTAGAAATAGATTTTGTAGACGGTAAATCTTACGAAGAAGATGAAACGTATTTTGCTTTTATAATCCCTTTTGGAAATGATTATATAAATGCAAAAGTTCCCATAGAAGATTCGCCTTACACGGAAGAAGATTTTGATGATTTTGCGGTGGCAACCTATTTAGAGTGTAAGGGTAAACGATTTTTATTATCGTCGGATTGTTCAAAATTATCAGAAGAAAATATTTCAAATAATTTTGAAACGGGCTTTTTTGATTTGCTATATGGAAAAGATAAAATAAATTTGCGGGATATAGATTTTTACAAAGCGTCCGGTCACGGCTCGGCAAAGAGCAATTGCGCTAAACTATTAAATATATTATCGCCAAAAAATGCACTAATAAGCGTTGGCGCTAATAATCCCAACTGGTTACCCGCAACCGCTATGCTCGAAAGGTTGGTTATAAGCAACGAAAACGTAAGAATTTTTAGGACGGACGTTGACGGTACGATTACCATAAGACTTAACGAAAGTGGACAAGCAAAAATAGAAACTTCCGTTTTTTAAAGGAGCAACATGATAGATTTACTAGCGCTTAAAAAAGAGTTCGAGAACTGTCCTTGCGGAATGAAACACGAACTTAAGATAAAAGATATTCAAATAGGAAGCGGTAAAGTTAAAGAAACGGGTGAAATACTAAAGAAAAACGAGTTTGGTAAAAAACTCGTCCTAGTTGCCGATAAAAATACGTTAGCCGTATCTGAAGGTATACTTTTATCGCTAAAAGATTTTGAATTATCGTGTAAGATATACGAAAATTTAAGAGAAGCAACGACAAACGAAGTAGAAGTCATAAAAGGAATAATTAAAGATAGCGACGGGGTTATTTCAGTTGGCACGGGCTCACTAAACGATATATGCCGAAAGGCATGCGCAGATTTAGATTTGCCCCTTTGTATATTTGCTACCGCACCATCTATGGATGGTTTTGCTTCTTATAGCGCGCCGTTAACAAACGGCAACTTTAAAATAACTTATCCCGCAAAATCGCCGGAAGTAATTATTGCGGATACTAAAATTTTAGCAAAATCGCCCGCCTTTCTAAAATCGGCAGGCTTTGGCGATATGGTCGGCAAATACGTTGGGCTTATAGACTGGCAAATTTCACATATAATTTCAGGTGAGTATTACTGCGAAAAAGTTGCTAACCTAACTAGAGAAGCAACTGATAAAATAATGGCGCTTGCAGATAAAATAACAGTGGAAGACGAACAAACGGCGCAAGCGGTATTCGAAGCGCTATTATTGACGGGCATAGGTATGAGTTTTACCAAAACTTCACGACCGGCAAGTGGTACGGAACATATTCTATCGCATTTTTGGGAATGTAAAAAACTCTTAGACGGCAAACTTTCGGATTTCCACGGCAAAAAAGTTGGCGTTGCGACCTTGTTAATTCTCAAAGAGTATGAAAGACTAGCAAAGTTAAAGTCGGTTAACGCCCACCACGAAGTAGTTGACTGGGCGGACGTTTATGAAAACTACGGCGCATTACAAGACGAAGTTAAAAAACTTAACACGCCAAACACAATAACCGACGGGATTGATCCAAAAAAGATAGAGAAGAACTGGCAAAAAATAATAGACGTGGTAAATTCCGTGCCCGATTATCAAACGGTTTATAACGCGATGAAACGGGCGGGTTGCGCCACCACGGTAGAGGAAATCGAAGTAACTGAAAGATTAAAAGAGCAGGGCTTAAAATATCATCCGTATATGCGGTATAGATTGAGTTTAATGCGTTTAAAAAATATGATAAATTAAGTGGGAGACACTTATGATAACACCAAAATTAGACAAGGATTTTTATCCTATTCAAAAAGCGTTAGAAGATTTTGAAAAGGCAGTTTCGTCTTGTAAAGAGAGCGAAAAACAAGACATAACCATAGTGGCAACGCGTAACGGTGGTTATAACTACGTATATACTTATACGGCGTTTAAGGACGGTGTTAACGACGAGTTTAACTACGCTATCGCAGAGCGCTTAGTTAAGAGCATACTTTGGGTGTGCGGTGGCTATAAAATATCTATTAACGGAAGCAAATTTGTTTACGAAAAACTTAAAAAGGCTTATTCAGTCGGCGGTGAAAGGGATTTTGACCGTGACTTTATGAGCGGTGTTTACGAAAAGGAGTTTGAAGTCGAATATCTTGAAAAAGAAGCGCTTCCTGAAAAGAAGAACGCATCCGTTAAAGTAGGCGGATTTTTAAAGGGATGTCGCATCGGGTTTGACGCGGGCGGAAGTGATAGAAAGGTTAGCGCAGTTATCGACGGTGAAGTAGTGTACAGTGAAGAAGTAGTTTGGCACCCGAAGGTTACCGAAGATCCTGCTTACCATTATAACGAAATATTAACCGCTATGAAGACGGCGGGCTCAAAAATGCCAAGGGTAGACTGCATTGGCGTTTCAAGCGCAGGCGTATTTGTAGACAATAAAGCTATGGTTGCATCTTTGTTTATAAAGGTAGACAAGAAAAAACACGGCGATTTTATTAAAAATATTTATATCAACGTTGCAAAAGAAATGGGTAATGTACCGCTAGAAGTTGCTAACGACGGGGACGTAACGGCGCTTGCGGGCAGTATTGATTTAAATGACAACCAAGTTTTAGGCATAGCTATGGGTACTAGCGAAGCGGTGGGTTACATAAACGCAAACGGCGGAATAAACGGATGGCTTAGCGAACTTGCTTTTGCTCCCGTAGACTTTAATAAAAACAGTATGAGAGACGAGTGGAGTGGCGACGTAGGCGTTGGCTGTAAATATTTTTCGCAAGACGCGGTTATCAAACTAGCCGAAAACGGTGGATTTAAATTTGAAGAAGGTTTAACCCCCGCGCAAAAACTAAAAGTAATACAAGCGCTAATGGAGAAAGACGATCCTTTGGCAATACAAATATTTACCGACATCGGCATATATTTAGCATACACCTTGCCTTTCTACGCTCGTTTTTACGATATGAAACACGTTCTACTACTTGGTAGAGTTATGGGCGGTAAAGGTGGAAACGTCGTGCTTGAAACTTGTAAAAAAGTTTTAGCAAGCGAATATCCCGACCTAAAAAATCTAGATATTTCGTTGCCTGACGAAAAGAATAGGCGAGTAGGTCAATCGATTGCAGCCGCATCGTTACCGGCAGACGTAGAATAAAACAAAGGTCGTTACGAAAAGTAACGACCTTTTAATTTTAATCAAGCTCACCTAGGTGGTGCATAATCAAGCCAGTAAGCAAAATAGAAGCGGTATCCGCCCGTAAAATGCGTTTGCCTAAATGACAGGTAGAAAAGCCTTCATTTTCGGCAAGTTGGCTTTCTTTTTCACTAAACCCGCCTTCGCTACCCACGACTAGGGCAACGTTGCCGGACAATGCGGAAAAATCAACCTTGTTTTCTTTAGCAAATTCGCAAGCAAAAATTTTGTGTTTGTACTCTTTAGCGCAATCTAACGCCTTTTTAAAATTTTCAGCGTATAAAACTTTCGGCGCGATTGCTCTACCGCATTGTTTTGCGCTTTCTTGCGAAACTTTGTTAAGCCTTAAAAGTTTATTTTCGTTCATATACGCCGAAGAAAATTCCGAAGAAAAAACCACAATTTCTTTAACGCCTAACTCAACGGCTTTTTGTACTACTAGTTCGGTTTTATCGCCTTTAAGATAGCCCGCGATAAGCAATACGTCGTGTTTGGCTTCGTTTTGCGAAGGAGAGTGTGACAAAACTTCAACCAACAAGTTCTTTTTGTTGATTTTTTTGACAACGGAAAAATATTCTTCTCCAGAATTATCTAAAACGATAACGTTTTCGCCTTCTTTAATGCGTAACACGTTAACGGCGTGATAGAATTCTTCACCTTCGATAAAAAATTCCGCCGAAACGTTTTTTACAAAAAATCTTCTAAAATCAGCCATAACAACAAAACCCGTATATTTTTTTAAAGTTTATAAAATAGTTTTGCAAAAGTCAAGTAAAATTTTAGTTGCGAACAAAGAAAAGCCCGTGACAAGTATTCACGGGCTCTCTAATTAAGTTTTACGGTTAAATTTTTTGCCCAAGAGTGAAAAGTGAAACGCGGTTATTGCAATCTTGCGTTGGAAAAAATTTACCCTGAAATTTCGCGCTAAAAGTTATTTACCTTTCACTAATAGGCGGTGTTGTTCGATATCTAAAGAACTTGAGTACATCGGTCCGCCCTCCTTAAAGTTTTGTAAAAGTTTAATCTTTACTTACACCTATATTTTAACAACAACAAAATAATGAGTCAATAGGTTTTTAAAAAATAAACTAATTTAAATTTTTGAATTGTCTATTGACACGATTATTTAAAATATAGTAAAATAAAAAATGGTGGATATGAAAGGTAGTATTATTATTAACGCTTTTTCTACTCCTGAAGAAAGTGTTAAATGCGCCGAAAGACTGCGCGAAGAATTTATAAATAAAGGTGTATCTTGTGATATCGTTACCAACGGTTCGTTGTTGACTTACCTAGAAAACGGTGGGGTAGTAACGCAACTCAAAGGTAACGATTTTATAGTATATTTAGATAAAGATAAATATCTTTCCGCATGCCTAGAAAACGCTGGGCTAAAACTATTCAATAGTCACGAAGCGGTAAGGCGTTGTGACGATAAAGCGGAAACGTATATTTTTCTTTGCGAAAAAGGGTATAGCGTTCCTAAAACAATTTTTGGTACTTTGTGTTATTCGCCCGAAAAAGAAATAAGTTTAAGCGTTATCGACAACGTTGAGAAAGCCTTAAACAACTATCCCATTATAGTCAAAGAGAGTTTTGGGTCTATGGGCAAAGGCGTGTATATGGCTAAAAACAGGGACGAACTAATTGAAATTGCAAATAAAGTTAAATTAAAACCGCACTTGTTCCAGGAATATTTGGGCAAAAAATTCGGGGTAGACGTTAGAATAATAGTAATAGGCGGTAAGGCCGTGGCGTGTATGGAGCGCCGTAACGAAAACGATTTCCGTTCTAACGTTGCAAAAGGCGGATGGGTGATAAAAACGACACCGCCCGCAAAATTTATTTCTCTTGCCGAAGCGGTGGCAAAAGAAATAGACTTAGATTACTGCGGTATAGACTTGTTGTATGGCAACAACGGTGAGCCCGTGGTTTGCGAAGTGAATTCAAACGCGTTTTTTATAGGTATGGAAAAGGCGACGGGCAAAAACGTTGCAAAACTTTACGTAGAACACGTTATTAATACGGTGAAAGGAAGATAGAAATGATAATAGATTTACACTCACACACCAACTTTTCACATTGTGGATACGACGATCCGGAAGCGTTAGTTCTTGAAATGATAAAAAGGGGCGTTAACGTTCTTGGTATAAACGACCATAGCGTTGCGCTTGCGTCAAGGCGGGAAGAATATCTTTCTACTTTAACGGCGCTAAAAGAAAAATATAAAAACCAAATCACATTGTATTGCGGGATAGAATTAGCAACAGTTCCTGAACGTGCGCTACCAAGTGGTTACGATTTAACGGGTTTTGAATACGGTCTTATAGAGAATATAGATAGTGAAAGAACTATTGCGCCCGACCTTTTTGAATACGTAAAAGGCTTTAATATGCCGTTAGGTATAGCGCACACCGATATTTTTGCGTTTTCTAATAAAAAATACGGTAACGACTATAAATTTATAGAACTTTTGGTTGAGCATAACGTGTACTGGGAACTAAACGTTTCGCTAGATTCCGTACATCGTTTCCGTGAACACGAATACGTTAAAGAATTTTTTGTAAACACTCACCAACAAGATATTGCAAGAAAATCGGGCTTAAAGATAAGCGTTGGTTTTGACGGGCATAAAATGGATGAATATAAACCCTATCGCGTTCAGTCGGCGTTAGAATTTTTAGAAAAAGGCAAGTTTAACGTGGTAAAAGGTTTTGCCGATTATTTTAGTAAAACTAAATAAAAAACGCTTGAAAAAATCAAGCGTTAATGATAAAATTATTATCGTAGATAAAGGGGTATCGCCAAGCGGTAAGGCTACGGACTCTGACTCCGTCACTCGTTGGTTCAAATCCAGCTACCCCTGCCAAAAACAACCCGTTTTCACGGGTTGTTTTTCATTTACAAAAGGATCTAAGTGGGGGAGAAAATTTGCTTTTGCAATTTCCCTTTTCAAGCAAGTCATATTGCTAACGCAGTGATATCTTGCTATGTAAGGTTAAGGATTAAGAAACTAATTCTTTTTATATTTAAAAGCTAAAATTTTCGTAAAAAATTTATATGTTCGTAACAAAATTTTAAAAGTTATGTTAATATATAATTGTAGACAAAAATAAAAGGATATAATATGAACGCATTATTTAATATTCCGTACGGACTTTACGTCCTAACCGCAAAGGATGAAAGGGACAATGGTTGTATTATCAACACTTTGCAACAAGTCACGTCTTCGCCCACACAAATTTCAATAACGATTAATAAAGATAACTACACAACGAAAATGATCCAAAAAACGTTGGTATTTAACGTTTCAATTCTAGACAAAACCGTTCCGTTCGATTCAATTAAAAACTTTGGTTTTTCAAGTGGAAAAGATACTAATAAGTTTGAAAATTTTAAAGAATATAAGGTCGCAAAAAACGGGGTTGCTTTTATTACTCAATCAACAAATTCATACCTTTCTGCAAAAGTCGTTTCTCAAACTGACGTGGGTACGCATATAACGTTTGTTGCGGAAGTTACCGAAGCCGTTGTGTTAAAAGAAACCGAAAGTTTAACTTACGATTATTATTTAAAGAATATAAAACCCAAGCCCGATGCAAAAGCAAAGAATTCTTACGTTTGCTCGATATGTGGTTACGTTTACGAAGGGGAAAAGCTTCCAAAAGATTTCGTTTGCCCGTTATGTAAACACGGTAGTGAAGTTTTTGAAAAGAAATAGAGATACAACGCCTTGCTTAAAGGCTTGAGTACAAAAGATAAAAAAAGGATAGCAAAATTTTTGCTATCCTTTTTAATGCGTTAAAACTAATAAAAGTAAATTGCCAAGCCACAAATTTTTAATTTAAATATCAATATCCACGCAGTTTAGCGTTTTTAACAAAGGGTGAAACGATTTCAAGATACTCTTTTGCGGTTTTTTCGTCAATTTCAGTTAAACCACTGACCAAACAAGTATCCGACGGTTTAAATTTTTGCAAAAAATATTTTTCGGCGTTTTGTATCCACTCTCCAATTTTTTTCATATCGTCTTTCGTGTGGAATTCTTTAATAATAGTAGTCCTAAATTCGTAGTTTTTGCACTCGTTTATCAAAAACTCCACCGTTTTTTCTACTTTAATTGTGTTAAAATTTTTAATCGCAACAATTTGTTCGTATTTGTCTAGACAGTTTTTTATATCAACTGCAAAATAATCTACAAGCCCCTGTCTATGCAAAAGTTTAACCGTTTCAGGATTAGTCCCGTTGGTGTCTAACTTAACTTTAAGCCCTAATTTTTTTATCTTTTCGCAAAAAAGCGGTAAGTCTTTTTGAAGAGTGGGCTCTCCACCCGAAATACATACCCCGTCCAACATTTTTTTTCGGTTTTCTACGTATTCTAGTACTTCGCTTTCGGGTAACGGTTTAAGAGTACTAACGCTATTAACCAACGGCCCGTTATGACAAAACGGGCATCTAAAATTACAATTCCCCGTAAAAACGGTTGCAACTATATTGCTATCGTAATCTACTAACGATAGTTTTTCCATACCGAATAATTCCATAATAATTCACCTAAAATCAATTATAACAAACGGAAAAAGTCTTGTCAACGGTGGGAATAAATGATATACTTAAAAAGAGGTAAAAATATGAGAGCAGTTATTCAGCGCGTATTAGACGCCACTTTAACGGTAAACGGACAAGAGATTTCAAAAATAGGCAACGGCTACGTAATATTTTTAGGCGTTGCGGTGGGCGATACCGAGCAGATTGCCGATTACTTTATTAAAAAAATTCCACCGCTTAGAATAAACGAAGACGAGAACGGTAAAACCAACAAAAACATAACCGACGTTGGCGGTGAAATTCTTCTAGTTTCTCAGTTCACGCTTTACGCAAATACCGAACACGGCAACCGCCCCGACTTCTTAAGAGCGGAAAAACCCGCCCGTGCCGAAGAACTTTATAACT
The DNA here is from genome assembly GCA_904501795.1 of uncultured Clostridia bacterium. Taxonomy (GTDB): domain Bacteria; phylum Bacillota; class Clostridia; order Christensenellales; family Borkfalkiaceae; genus UBA1259. Next base: position 1,197 of record CAJGCK010000033.1, on the reverse strand, counting down.
ACGTGGTAAAAGGCTTGCGACAGGCGGGCTTAACGGTCAAAACGGGCGTATTTGGCGAAGATATGAAGATTAAGCAAACTAACGACGGACCGTTTACTATTATAATAGAAAAATAATTTAAAACAAAAACTCGACTTTAAACTAGTCGAGTTTTTTTGTAAATAAAAATTTTATTTATTAATTTAAGACGCTAAATCTTTTAAATAACAAGTTCTAAGGGCGTTAACTTGGTCCTTCATTTTATCGGCTACGTCGTATTTTGACGTATTGTTTTCTATTAACGATGAAAATTTAACGGGTTTACCCACCGTAAAAACTCTTTTTTCTTTAATATAATAAGCGGGGAATACGTCCAAATCAATTCCATTTTTTAGACAAGTTTTCCCAAGCAAAACAAATCCCGAGTAGAAGTGGGTTAATTTATCAAAATAGCCGTTTGAAGAATCTTCTGGAAAGATTACTAAATTCTCGCCCGAGTTGATAGTTTCTTCACTTTCTTTAATCGTTTTTTTAAGTCTAATATCCCGATAAGTAGAAATGAGATTTAACCCTTTATAGAAAAGCGTTAAAAAAGGTGCACTAAAAAACGCGGTAATTTTAGAGCGGAATTTTCCAAAATGTTTTTTTCTATAAAAATAAACGGTAGAAAGGTATTTATAAACAGACCTTAAACCGCTATTCATTTCGAAAGTGCCCCAAAATCTAAATTTAAACGGGGCGTATAGTTCAAGCGCAAGCGGTGCTAAAGCGCCAACGTGGTTACATAAAAAAATAGAATTATTCAATACCGTTTTTTCTGCAAAAACGAATTTTGGTTTTTTTATAAACAACGAAAGAAACCGCTTAAGAGCGCAAAACCAACCCTTTCTTTTTTGCTTAACTTTTTTCATAATCAAGTAGGATAATACCATTAAAATATTGAAAAAAAGTTAAAATAAAGCAAGTAAAATGTAAAAAAAAGTGGATAACTAAGTATCCACTTAAAAATTATTCGTTTTCTTTTCGTTGATATTCGATAAGCGCCTTTGCAAGTTGGTCACCGCACGAAGTATTAGCTCTGCATTTTATTCCGCTAAGTAGCGAAATAACTTCGTTTAAGTCTTTCCCTTCGACCAAGCGAGATAGCGCTTGAAGGTTACCGCTACAACCGCCTATAAACTTAACGTTAGTAAGTTTATTATCTTTAGTAACGTCGTA
>CAJGCK010000032.1 GCA_904501795.1 uncultured Clostridia bacterium | reverse complement strand
GTTCCGAAATTATGACCTAATGAAACAACATAATCCTCAATATAACTATCTCCACCAGAACAAGTATAAATAGTATACCCTTGTTCTGTGCAAGTAGATGCCACAATACTAGTAGTGTAACTATGTTCATGCCCACAAGCAGTTAAGCCTAATATAGAACATAAAGCCAAAGGTAAAACTAATAATGTCATTAAAAGTTTTCTTTTCATAAAAGCCTCCTAAAATAAAAAAGTGCGACAACCGAAGTTGTCGCACAAAAACGCAAACTCCGATAGTCGCCAAACCAATTTAATGTGAAAGGTGTTACCATATCTACATTGTAGGAATTTGCATTTTATCAAATTCTAATATAGACATAGCAACAAAAATATATTCCCTAAAAAGAAAATACACCTTTCCACACATATATTAAATTGATTTGGCACTATTATTATATCACCATCTAAAACAAAAATCAATTAATTTGAATAAAAAAGTTCAAACGCAATCACCACTTGTCCGCCACGGGAAAGGACACCGATATGGCAGTTTCTATTAGGGATTTTTATCCATAATAAAAGTGTAGCACACTATACTTTCAAATGAAAGTAGTGTGTTCATCAAAACAAAGAGAAAAGGATAGCAAAAAAATTTTGCTATCCTTTTATAGTTCCTAAAAAATCCCTACAGGAAGAGCGACTAGCCGAGTTTTTTGTTGCTTTTTAATTAATCGTTACAGAAAAAGTCCGTGCTGTTTGCTTCAAAAGGTTTTCTGCCGACGCTAGTGTTGTCTTTGCTTCTAAATCTTAGTTCGGGGATAGGATTAGGCGCGATTTCAAACCTATAATCTTTGCCGTAAGAATTGATATGCGCTTCTATAACTTCGTGCGAAGGCACTATATTCGTTGTTGGGTTAATAATATTTTGATATTGAAAGAAGTTTGCGTCTTTTTTAAGTTCGTCAACGTTGACGTATTCTTCTAGGTGGCCGGTAAACTGTACGGTAGACGATAAAACGTCTCTAACGTAAGAAATATTTTCGTGAAGACTGATAGGATCGGGGAACGTTCCGTCTGGGATAACTTCTTGCCAATGTTTCTTTTCATATTTTTCCAAAAGTTCGCTCGCTTTTTTCAGATGGGCAATCTCCATCGCTAAGTTTTCTTCCCAAAGCGCCTTAACGTAACGGTCGGTTTCGGTGTTGTAGCACGACCAGTACAAATAACACTCGGTGTACTCGTGCCACAAAAGCATTTCTAACCAAGTAGCGTTAGAATCCATAAGCGACTCGTATTGAGTAACGTGCTCTTCTTCAACTTGCGCTATTTCCATATACAACTTTCTTGCAAGGTCGTTTTCTGCAAGGTTTGTAATATTCATGTAATAGTTCATAGTTTGTTGTTCCGCTGCGGTTATAATCATAGTGTTTAAAACCGTTTGCTTATCCGCAGTTTTAGAGTTGATATTTCTCTTTACGTTGTCTTTGTTAAATCTGTGGTGCGAGATAGTGGGTCTACCGGGCATAATCTCGGTATACTTCCCAACCAACCGCTCGGCTTTTACGCCTTGCATCATTTCTAAAAGATTTGCGTAACGGTAAAGGTGGTCAAAGTCTTCTAATAAAGCAAAGTCTAACGCTTTTTTAACGTAGCAATCTTTTTCTTTTTTGGCTAGTTCGCACGTTAAGTCTACCGCTAGTTGTTCGTACCCGATAGTGTGTTCTAGCGGGCTTTCGTTACATGGTTTTAGCAAAGATATTTTTATCTGTTGCTGTTTTTCGATAGACCGTGTGACCGAAAGTTCACGGCGCAAATCGTTGTCGGTAACGTGGCGTGCGAGTTGGTGTGAAAACCAGTTGGCTTCAAACTCCGTGCCGTTCATTAAAATAATTCGCGTTTTAGTATACGGGTCAACGTCGTACTTGTTGTATTGTTTGGGATAGAGTTGCTTCCAGTTTTGAAAACTGGACAATAGATTAATAGATTTTTCGTTAAAAGGGTTCAATTTTTATCTCCTTATAAAACTTTTTTTGCGTAGCAATCGCTTATATATATATTATGACCTAAAAAGTTTTAAAAGTTACTCGTAAAAAATCAAAAAGATTTAAGGCTCTATTCGTTTGCTTTTTATTGCTTATAGATGTTAATATATTATAGGTTAGTTAATTAGGGGAAAGTTATGGCACGAAAGACAAAAAAAATTTCAGAATTATTGTGGCTGTTTGGTATATTATTCGTTTCGCTAGGCGTTTGTTTGTGTAACAAAGCCGACCTTGGCGTTTCTATGATAGCCGCGCCGTCGTTTATCGTTGCCGAGGCATTGTCGGTAGTTTGTCCGTTTTTTAGCGTTGGCGTCACCGAATACGTGCTTCAAGGCGTGCTGTTGATATTGATGTGCGCGATTATGCGTAAATTCCACTGGATATATTTAACGTCTTTTATAGTGGCGGTTTTATACGGCTATACCATAAACCTATTTTTGTTTTTGTTTAAAGACGTGGTAATTACGGCGGTTTACTTGCGTTGGTTGGTACTACTTGTCGGTATTTTCTTGATAGGCTTTGGCGTTGCGTGCTTTTTTAGAACGTATTTGCCACTGCAAGTCTACGAACTGTTCGTTGCCGAAATATCTAAAAGATTTTCTCTTAAACTAAGCAAGGTTAAACTAGTCTTCGATTTTTCTTTGCTTGCGTTATCTTTGATACTCGTATTTACTTTGTTCGGCGACGCTAATTCGTTCGATTGGTCGAGTATATATTACCACTCATACCACAACGTAGGACTTGGTACGTTAGTTATAACGGTACTTAATTCGCCCGTTATTTCTCTTTGCGGAAAGGTGATAGATAAGTTTTTCGTTCCCGTTCCCGCATTTAATAAACTTTGCAAATTTTTAGAAATCAAATACTAACACAAAGGAAAAGGTTATGACATTCAAAAAAGGGCTAAAAGACGGAACACCTATAATGCTTGCATATTTTGCCGTATCACTTGCGTTCGGCGTGAGCGCGGTGGCTTTAGGCGTGCCTAATTACGTTGCGCTTATAATGTCTATGACCAACTTGACTTCTGCAGGGCAACAAGCGGGCGTTATAATCGTTGCGTCCTTAGGCTCGGTATTAGAAATTATTTTAACCCAGTTAATCATAAATTCAAGATACTTTTTAATGAGTTTATCATTGTCGCAACGGCTAGACAAAAAATTTACTCTTGCCGATAGGTTTTTGTGCGCCTTCGGTATAACGGATGAAATCTTTGCGGTTGCCGTTTCACAAAAAGAAAGGGTAACGAAAGGGTATATTATAGGCCTTATTTTGCTCCCGTTTATAGGTTGGTCATCAGGTACGCTAATAGGCGCGTTAATCGGTGATTTTATGCCAGAGTTTATCGTAAACGCTCTTCAAATTGCCATATACGCCATGTTTATAGGCATAGTTTTGCCAGACTGCGTTAAAAACTATAAAATAATTCCCGTAGTGCTAATAAGCGTTTCGTTAAGCGCGGTTATGTATTTCGTGCCCGTTTTCGCCCCGCTTAAAAACGTTGCGTGCGTGCTTTGTGCAATAGTTGCAAGCGTAATAGGCGCTATAATTTTTCCGATCCCGAAAGAAGAAGGTGAGCAAAATGAATAAGACGTTATATATGTTAATATTAGTTTTCGTAATGGCGCTCGTAACCTATATCATACGCGTTTTGCCTTTCGTTTTGTTCAAAAGTAAAATAAAATCTAATTTTATTCGAAGCGTGCTATACTACGTTCCTTATACCGTCTTAATGGCTATGACTTTCCCCGCAATATTTTTCGTAACGGGCAACGTCATAACGTCAACCGTGGGTACGGTGGTAGCAATACTGTCGTCACTTAGCAAAAAATCAATGATGGTAGTTTCCGCTGTCCTTTCCGTATTAGCAGTGCTTGCAACTTACGGAATACTTCAGTTGGCATAAGAAATAATTAAAATCACTTAAAAAGCCCCGTGCCGAAATCGGCACGGGGCTTTATTTATACGTTTATAAAACGAACTATTTTTCGAACTTAAAGTCCAACCATTTCCCACCGTTTTGACGGTGTAGTTCTTCGGTGGCGATAAAAAATTCTTCAACCACGTTTTGTTCGGGATAAAACTCAACGAACTCGCCGTTAACGAAGGTGTAAAACCTAGAAACGTCGGTACACATTCCGTAAGTCGGCAGGTTTTTAATATCTATAAAAAATTCGAAGGGCGAACCTTCGTTAGTACCCTTAAAACTTAGCCCCGTTTTGTCTAACGTTAAAAGTCCTTCGCCCGTGATAATCGACGTGCGTTGGTTTTTAAGCATTTCGTATTTAGGTAGAGTGCCAAGTTTAACAAATGCCGACAACGAATAGCCGTCTTTTTTCACTTCTTCTCTAATAACGTTGCGTTGCATGTTAAACCAAGCCGTTTGCGTGCGTGGGATAACCGAGTTTTCGATGGGCGTAAGTTTATAAGTTTCGTCCATAGTAGCGCTATTCCCACATGCTGAACAGGTGATAGTGTTGCCACTAGTTGACATGGTGTGCTTTTTGTTACATTTAGGGCACCAAAAAAGCAAGTCTTCTAAATGTTCTATACCGTTGTCGCCGATATTAAACTTGTACTGTTTTTCTAGGTTCCACTCGTAATCGTCGTGATAAATTTTTTGATTAATTTCATCTTCTATTTGTTCGGGCGAAAGGTTGTCCAAATCTTCGGGCTCAAACATTTTGTTGATTTCCACTTCAATTTTTCCGCATCTATCGTTAAGATTGTACTTAGGGCTAGTCAAATATCCACCCTTAATCACCGAATAATAAACGGGCAACTTAAAGTGCTTAATAAATTTACCCGTGCCAAGCGCGACTGGTTGGTTTGCCCCCGAGATAGAACTCATTCCTTCGGGGAAAATGACTATTCTACCACCGCTTTTGATAACGCGCGTTATCTCTTTAATGGCGTAAGCGTCGGGGGTAAAATTTTTCTTAGGAATAACTTTTAGTAGTTTAAACACGCCTGCAAGGTGGCTACGATGAAATTCGTTATAGCCCGCAACGTAGTTTAATTTTTGTGGTAGTAGCGGAACGCCAGTAAAGATATAGTCAAGCCTTGACGCGTGGTTAGATATAAAAATATACGGGCGTTTTTCCTTTTTAATATCGCAATTAATATTACACGAAACGTTGTATTTTTTATACACGAAAGTTTTCCAAACCCACCCAAGTAACCCATACATAAACCCAGGTCGTTTAATTTTTCGTGCTTTAATTTTATCAGCGACAGTCAACTTTTCCATAAACAATTTCACTTCCTATTTTAGTTAAGAATATTGTATTATAAATCATGCAAATAGTCAACCACAAAACAAAAAACAGGCGCGGAAAAATCCGAGCCTGTAAAAAAATTAAACTGCTTTTAAAACGGTTAACGAAGCGTCGTTAAAGGATTTAGCAAAAGTCGAAGTGTTCACGAGCGTCAAAGTAGAAGCGCCGTCTACGTTAAGCAAAATAGTTTTGCTTGAAGATCCGTTTGCACTTTCAATTATGGTTTCACCGGGAACAAGCGCCCCGTTCAAATATAGGCTTACCGAAGTCGTACCCGTTCCTGAAGCCGAGTAAAAGTAAGACACTAAATACGACCCCGCTTCAGCTAGGTTAACCGAGTTGTTAGAAACAGTCATCGTACTTCCGGGCGTTTGAGCGTTGAACGTTAAAGGGATAACGTCGCCACTAGCAACGGTGGTCACTACACCTAAACTAGCGTATATTATATCGTTAGTTCCGGCAGGACCTTGTGGACCAACTGCACCGGTAGCACCCGTTGCGCCTTGCGGACCTACGGGACCGATAGGACCTTGTGGACCAACCGCACCGGTAGCACCCGTTGCGCCTTGCGGACCAGCGGGACCGATAGGACCTTGCGGACCAATCGCACCGGTAGCACCCGTTGCACCTTGCGGACCTACGGGACCTTGTGGACCCATAGGACCAATAGCGCCCCTAGAGCCAGCGGGACCTTGCGGACCAACGGGCCCGCGTATTAATAAATTGTTACAGTTTCTATTGCATCCAAAACAGCACATAAAATTTCCTCCTTAGTGTAACGTTATATATTATGAAATATAAGAAGGAAAAGTTACCAATAAAAAGCCCCGAAACGATAAATTTCGTTTTAGGGCAATAGGCTAATTCTTTTTATCGGGAAAATCTATTTGCGTAAAAATCATTTTAGGATGGTAGCACATTTGATCGTCTTCATGGAAGTTATCTCCAAACGCGCGAGTTGATGACATTTTAAGATATTTCGCCTGCGCTTCGGCGAGCAAAACTCCGTCAAGCGAATAAATTTCGCCTTTTGCGGAAAAACCTATTTTAGAATCAAACGTTACGTATCCGCGTGCTTTAACTTTTACGTCTATGGGTACGGGCTTTCTAAAAGTTACTGAAAGCGTGGTTGTAACGCCGTAGGTGGTGGGCTCGTTTATCCAAAGCGCTCTGCCCATAATTTCGTCAAGCAACGACGAAATCATACCCCCGTGCGTGCGTTCAGGATAACTTTGGTGCTCGTTTTTAAACGAAAAAACGCTTGCAACGCTATTATCGTCTAAAACGTGAAAAACCGCTTGTAGACCAAGTGTGTTTTCCATGCCACATATTATGCAATTTTTACTGTTTTTTTGAACGCTTAAAACTTTCATAAATTTACTCCTTGAATAGATTTTAACACACAAAGTGAATAAAAAACAAGAAATAAGTGCAAAAAATCGTAAAAAAACGCCCCTAAAACGCCAAAAATTTAGTTTGGTATTGACATTGTAGTATTGTTAGTTTATAATTAATTAGTAATTGTTTACGGGGGAAATATGAAAAAAACAACACCAAACGATAATCGTGTAATAGACAAGGTGGGGATTTTTAGTATCCGCTGGTTGCTACTGTTATACGATTTTATTATTTTTGCAGTAATTGTCGGCTTACTTTTAGTGCTTCCGCTTGCGTTAGAAGGGTTTAACGAACTGCAAATAGTTTATAACGTATTAGCACTATTCGTTCCGCTGTTTGTACTTAGATGGGCGTTTGGAATTTACAGTAGGTTGTGGCGTTACGGCGAAGTTAAGAACTATATTCAACTTGTTTTAACCGACGGGTTGGCAATAGCGGTATGCTTTTTGTTAATGCTTGTTTTACCGATTGAAAAGATTAATCCGTTTATAGCGTTAGCATGCTCGTTTATGGTGCTAACGTATACCGTATCTATTCGTATGATTTATAGGTATGTTTATAAAAACAGTTTCCGCTCTACGAAAACTGCGGTGTGGTTGCGCAAAGTTTTAAAGGTTTTGGCGGGCTATAAAGGTAAAACTTCAACCGTTAATCAGAGTAGAAAAATAAACGTTGCAATCGTTGGTGCGGGCAGAGTGGGAACTTCACTCGCAGAAGAATTGCTTTTAAGCGAATATTCTACCTATTATCCCGTGTGTTTTATAGACGTCAATACTGACAAAATAGGTCGTAAAATACTCAATATTCCCGTTCTTAAAGAAGATAATTTGCTTTGTGAGAAATTAAAGGCGCTTGCTGTTCAAGAAATAGTTTTGTCAACTCCAAGAATGCAACTTGAACGCAAGAAAAAACTTTTCGATTATTATAGGAATTTGGGGTACGAAATAAAGGTATACGATTATCCCACTATTGAAACGACGGAGAACGGCAAACGTCATTTAAGAGAGTTTAGCATAGAAGAACTATTGCTTAGAAAATCATTGACGGTGATGGACGAGCATACTCGTTCGTACTATAAAGATAAAGTCGTTATGATAACGGGTGGCGGTGGAAGTATAGGCTCGGAACTATGTCGTCAAATAGCCAAAATGCAACCGTCGAAATTAGTTATACTAGACGTTTATGAAAACGGTGCTTACGACGTTCAACAAGAACTTAAAATGAAATACGGCAATTCTCTTGAAATAGAAATGGAGATTTTGTCGGTAACTAATTTTTCGGCGTTAGAGCGCGCGTTTGCTTCCCATAAACCTAACGTTTTGTTGCACGCTGCGGCGCACAAACACGTGCCTATGATGGAAAAGAACTGTATAGAAGCGGTAGAGAACAACGTTTTCGGCACACTTAACACGGTGGTTTTAAGTGAAAAATACGGGGTAGAGCGTTTCTTAATGGTTTCTACCGACAAGGCGGTTAACCCGACTAACGTTATGGGTGCAACTAAACGTATGTGCGAAATGATAGTGTTTGCACATAGTGCAAAATCGAGTAAAACTTCGTTTAGCGCGACAAGGTTTGGCAACGTTTTAGGTTCGGCGGGCTCGGTAGTTCCGTTGTTTAAGCGCCAGATTGCACGTGGTGGCCCGATAACTTTAACCGACAAGCGCATTATAAGATATTTTATGACTATACCCGAAGCGACGCAACTTGTTCTAAAAGCGGGTGCGTTTGCAAAGAACGGCCAACTTTTCGTGCTAGATATGGGTAAACCCGTTAAGATATTAGACCTTGCGGAAAATATGATATTACTTTCAGGCATGCAACCGTATAGAGATATAGAGATTGTAGAAACGGGGTTAAGACCGGGTGAAAAACTGTACGAAGAATTACTAATCGACACTAAGACTTTAACCAAAACGGAAGACAAACAAATCTTTATAGAGCAAGAAAGACCGTTAACCGAAGAACAACTTGAAAGAAAGTTAGAAACGTTAAAGAAGGTTATCGAAGGTGGAACGGACGACGATATGCGAAACGCATTAAAAGAAGTGGTGCCCACTTTTCACGCTCCATCAGAAGTGAAAGAAAACAAAATTCTAACCGAAAAAAATATGGGCAAGGACAACCTTGTAGGCTAAAATTATTAACCGCCGTTTTCTTACGCAGAAAGTTCGGCGGTTTTTTTATTGGTAAACGAAAACAAAATAACACTATGCGATTGCGTTAACCGTGCTACGCGTGATATAATAAACGAAAGGTTTAATTCACCGCAAATGGTATAATAAGAATAAGGTTTTGCCAAAATAATAAGTAAAGTGGGGTCATTATGTTAGATAACCGTAGTCTTGCTTTACTGAATTATATAAACGGCGAGTGCGTGAATTCGGGCTATAAAATCTTTTCTTATTCCGAACTAGTTTTCGCGCTCCCAAAAACACTAAAAAGTGATAAAGAAAACGTTGTAGAAAGCGTTAACCACCTATCTTCTCGAGAATACGTTACGGTTAAGTATCAAGACGGGGACGAAGTGTGTTTATGCCCAACGGTAAAGGGTAGAACGGTTTTTGAAACTCGGTTGCAAAACGTTATAGACGAACGTCGCAAAGAAAAGAAATATTTTCTCGCCTGTTTAACGGGAAGTTTTGTCGGCAGTTTGGTAGGACTTATAATATACGCCTTGATAGGGGCGTTGTTATAAAGACTTTAATGCTACCTTATAAAAAGGACAAAACGTTGCGCGCGCTTATTAAATTAATCGGCGAAAAACCCGCGTTACTGATAACCCCACCCGATTTAATAAACTGCGTTGCCGAAGAAGGTATGGACCAAGAAAGGTTAGAAAAGACGTTAAACGACTTGTTTCTAGAAGGTTATATCGATTTAGTGTATTCTGAACGGCAAAAGGAAAGGGTGTACTGTATAACCTTATGTAAAAAAGGCAAGGAATACGAACGTGCGCGAAAAGAGATAGTCCGCGGGCTAGTGTATAAATTGATTGTGACGGCGATTTTCGCCGTAATAAGTTTTGTTTTTGGATTAATATTAAAGGCAATTTTTACTTAGATGAAAAAATTATTCAAGTTAAAATCTAAATATTTACCTACGGGAGACCAGCCCCAAGCCATAGAAAAACTAACCGAAGGCGTGTTAGACGGGTTAAGGGAACAGGTCCTTTTGGGCGTTACCGGTAGCGGAAAAACGTTTACTATGGCAAACGTGATAGCAAACTTAAACCGCCCAGCGCTAGTTATTGCGCACAATAAAACGCTTGCCGCTCAACTATGCAACGAGTTTAGGGAGTTTTTTCCCGAAAACCGCGTAGAGTTTTTCGTGTCATATTACGACTATTATCAGCCTGAAGCCTACGTTCCAAGTACCGATACTTATATAGAAAAAGACCTTGCAATAAACGAAGAGATAGATAAACTTCGCCACTCGGCAACCTGTTCGTTGTCCGAGCGAGAAGACACTATAGTAGTTGCTTCCGTTTCGTGTATATACGGCTTAGGCGCTCCAGAAGAATATTATAGACTTGCCCTTTCTATCCGTCCCGAAATGGAGATGAGTAGAGAAGAGTTAATGCGCAGACTAGTAGATATTCAGTACGTTAGAAAAGACGTTGATTTTTCGCGTTCATCGTTTAGGGTACGTGGCGACACGGTAGATATTTTCCCGTCGTCTAACACCGAAATACTAATTCGAGTTGAATTTTTCGGCGATACGGTGGATAGAATATGCGAAGCCGAGTTCGTAACGGGTAGGGTGATTTCGGAACTTAAACACGCGGTAATTTTCCCCGCAAGCCATTACGCAGTCGCGAAGGAAAAAATGGATTTGGCGACGTGTATGATAGAAAAAGACTGCGCCGAAGAAGTGGAGTGTTTTACGGCAAACGGCAAACTTATCGAGGCACAACGACTAAAAGAGCGCACTAACTACGATTTAGAGATGATGCGAGAGATAGGGTTTTGCAAGGGCATAGAAAATTACAGTAGATACTTCGACGGTCGTGAAATAGGTCAGCCACCCTTTACTTTATTAGACTATTTCCCGAAAAATTTTATAGTGTTTATTGATGAATCGCATATAACTATTCCGCAAATAGGCGCTATGTATAGTGGCGACCGTTCTAGAAAACAAAATTTAGTGGAATACGGGTTTAGACTAAAATCGGCGTTCGATAACCGCCCGTTAACCTTTGAAGAGTTTGATGCACGTGTTGGGCAACTGATATGCGTTTCGGCGACTCCAGCGGAATACGAACTTAAAAACGCCGGACAAGTGGTGGAACAACTAATTAGACCTACGGGACTTTTAGACCCAGAGATAGAAATAGTGCCCACTAAAAACCAGATAGACCACTTGCTTAAAGAGATAAACAAGGTAACTGCAAGTGGTGGTAGGGTGTTAATTACCACTCTCACCAAAAAAATGGCGGAAAGCCTTACTGAATACTTAAAAGAAAATGGTGTTAAAGTAAGGTATATGCATAGCGATATAGACACACTTGAACGTATAGAAATCGTTTCATCTTTGCGTAACGGTGAGTTCGACGTGCTTTGCGGAATTAATCTTCTTAGAGAAGGTTTAGATTTGCCCGAAGTTAAATTAGTCGCTATACTCGACGCGGATAAAGAAGGATTTTTGCGTAGCCAAACTTCACTTATCCAAACGATAGGTAGGGCTGCAAGAAATAGTGAAGGTAGGGTTATAATGTACGCAGACGTTGTAACGGGCAGTATGCAACGCGCTATCGATGAAACGGAGCGCCGTAGGAAAATTCAAAAAGAATACAACCAAAAGCACAATATTACACCGAAAACCATTATAAAAGACGTAGTTAACAGTTTAGAAATAACGAAGAAAGCCGACAATACGAAACAGGTTAAAAAGCAAGATATTCCCGACGAGATAGAAAAATTAAAAGCGCTTATGAAAATTGCGCAAGCTAACCTAGATTTCGAGCGGTGTATAGAAATCCGCGACACTATAGCAAAACTTAAATTAAAAATGAGAAAGTAGAGATGAAAGATTATTTAGTTATAAAAGGCGCAAGAGAGAACAACTTAAAAAACGTTAATCTAACCGTGCCGAGAGATAAATTAGTCGTGTTCACGGGCTTATCGGGTAGCGGTAAGTCTACTTTGGCGTTCGAAACTATTTATGCCGAAGGTCAACGTCGCTACGTAGAGAGTTTATCTAGTTATGCAAGAATGTTTTTAGGGCAAATGAAAAAGCCTGACGTAGACCTAATCGAAGGCTTATCCCCCGCAATATCAATCGACCAAAAAACCACGTCTCACAATCCACGTTCAACGGTTGGTACGGTAACTGAAATATACGATTATTTTAGGTTGCTATTCGCACGAATAGGTAAGCCCCATTGTCACGAGTGCGGTAGACCGATTGAAAGGCAAACGGTAGACCAAATAGTAGACAAAATTCTTGAGTTTAAAGAAGGTACTAAAATACTGATAAACGCGCCCGTAGTACGCGGAAAGAAGGGAGAGTTTAGTAAGAATTTAGAAAGTTATCGCAAGAGCGGATACGCCCGTGTTGAAATAGACGGGGTAGTTTACGACCTTAACGAAGAGATAAAACTCGAAAAAAACGTCAAGCATAACGTAAGCGTGGTTATCGATAGGCTAGTCGTTAAAGAAGGTATTCAAAAACGGCTAAACGACAGTTTAGAAACGGCGCTAAAACTTGCCGACGGGCTAGTAACCGTGCAAGAATTAGACGGGGAAGAACGACTTTTTTCAACCAAATATTCTTGTCCTGATTGTGGAATTAGTATCGAAGAAATAGAACCGCGCTTGTTTTCGTTTAACAACCCGTTCGGCGCGTGTCCAGAGTGCCATGGCTTAGGGTTTAGAAACGAAATAGACCCCGATTTAATTGTTAAAGATAAAAGTAAAACGTTAAGACAGGGCGCGATGACCGTTACCGGTTGGAATTTAGACAACGGTAAAATGGCGGATATATATTTCTCGGCGCTTGCAAAACGCTATAATTTTAGTTTAGACGTTCCCGTTAAAGATTTGCCTAAAGAGATATACGATATGCTCTTGTACGGCAACGGTGGGGAAAAGATTAAAATAGATTACAATACACAAACGTTCTCTGGCAGTTACGATAGTTCGTGGGAAGGTATAGTCCCTAACTTAGAGAGAAGATACAAAGAAACTTCGAGCGACTATACCAAGAGCGAGATAGAAAGGTATATGCGCGTTAGCCCGTGTAACACTTGTAACGGCAAGCGGTTAAAAAAAGAAGCGTTAGCCGTATTAGTTGGTGGTGAAAATATTGCGACTTTAACCGAAATGCCGGTTATCAACCTATATTCGTTCGTAGAAAATCTTAAACTTAGCGAGACGGAAGTTTTAATTGCAGGGCAACTAATAAAAGAGATTAAAACTCGCCTTAACTTCTTGATAGACGTTGGTTTAGGCTATTTAACACTTTCAAGAATGGCAAGCACGCTCTCTGGCGGTGAAGCGCAAAGAATACGACTCGCCACGCAAATAGGTAGTGGGCTAACGGGAGTGTTATATATTTTAGATGAGCCGAGTATAGGCTTGCACCAACGCGACAACGAAAAACTTATTAAAACGCTAAAAAAACTTCGTGATTTAGGCAATACCTTAATAGTGGTAGAACACGACGAAGATACTATGCGCCAAGCCGATTATATAGTTGATATCGGGCCAAAAGCGGGCGTTCACGGTGGTGAAATAGTGGCGCAAGGTAGTGTAGAAGATATAATAGCCGAGCCCCGCTCCATAACGGGCGATTATTTGTCGGGCAGAAGAAAAATCGAAGTGCCGAGCAGTCGTGTTGCGAAAGACGGTCGCACACTAAAAATTATTGGCGCAAAACAAAACAATCTAAAAGACGTCAGCGTTGAAATTCCCGTGGGGTTATTAACTGTCGTAACGGGTGTTTCGGGCAGTGGCAAAAGTTCGTTGATTAACGAAATATTATATCCCGCGCTTGCTGGTAGATTAAACAACGCCAAGGTAAGAGAAGGCAAGTACGATAGAATAGAAGGGATAGAGCATTTTGATAAAGTAATAGCGATAGACCAATCCCCGATAGGAAGAACTCCTCGTTCAAACCCCGCAACGTATACGGGCGTATTCTCTCATATAAGGGAACTATTTGCGTCAACTCCCGACGCCAAAGAGCGTGGGTATAAAGCGGGAAGATTTTCGTTTAACGTGCCAGG
>CAJGCK010000031.1 GCA_904501795.1 uncultured Clostridia bacterium | reverse complement strand
TTCGTATTCTTCTTCTAACGATAAAAGTTTATCAAGTTGTTCTTTAACGCCTTCGTCTAAATTTTCGCTCTCGTTAGCCATGGCAGTAAGTTCGTTAATGCCCATGACTGTGCCGTTAATCATCATTTCGGCAACTTGGTTTCGGCTATTATCAAACATAGTCTTCATCTTTATACTTCCCCAAAGCATAGCCTTTTTAAGCGGATTAACGTCTTTTGGCTCAATACCTTGCTCGGCTAAATAAGAAGAAATAGACCCGATAACTTTTTCATACCCTTCATATTGTTCTTGAAGTTCTTGCTTGATATCGTCGTCAACGACTTCTGGGAGTAGGTCGGAAATACTTTGAAGGGCGATATGAGCGTTTTTATAAATATCAATAATGGCTTTTTCATTAAAATCTTTTCTGTTCATAAAAATAAAATCTCCTTAAAACTTGGTATATAAATAGTTTGACAAAAAAGTTAAAAAGTATGCAAAAACGATTGACTTTAATTAATAAATATTATAAAATAACAATCGAGCCGCTCGATAGGGGTTAATTTAAGTGTGCTTTGCACCGCCCAAATACAAATATCGGCGAGACTGGATAGTAGGAGGTAACAAAATGTACGCAATCGTAGAAAACGGTTCGAAACAGTACAAGGCAGAAGTTGGTTCAATCATAAGATTTGAAAAACTAAATGCAAACGTGGGCGATAAAGTAGAATTCGACGTATTAATGGTTTCTGATGAAAACGGAATCAAAGTAGCAGAAGAAGCAAAATCGTTCAAAGCAGTAGGCGAAGTAGTAGAACAAGGTAAAGGCAAAAAGATCGTAGTGTTCAAATACAAAGCCAAGAAGAATGAAAGGAAAAAGCAGGGTCATAGGCAACCTTTCACGGCAGTTAAGATTTTAGAAATTGCCTGCAAATAAGGAAGGAGGTTACGTTAGATGATTTTATTTAGATTATTTGCGCACCACAAAGGTGGCGGTAGCACAAAAAACGGTAGAGACAGTAACGCTAAAAGACTCGGCATCAAAAGGGCAGACGGTCAAGAAGTTCTTGCAGGAAGCATTTTGGTTCGTCAACGTGGCACCAAAATTCATCCCGGTAACAACGTTGGTTTAGGTAGCGACGATACTTTGTTTGCACTTATCGACGGTGTTGTTAAGTTTGAAAGACTTGGCAGAAAAGACAAGAAAGTTAGCGTATACGCAAAAGAAAACTAAAAATCTATTCCCCGTTCGTTTTAGAGCGGGGGAATTTTTTTATTTCAAGAAAAAACCCGTTGCAAAAGGTAGAAAAATATTTTATAATTAATTATAACGAGCATAAGGGGTAACGTAATAGGGAATTAATAATGCAAAAGATAATTTTTCAATCGAGATTTTTTAACGCTCACGACACGCTAAATTGCGGGCAAATATTTCGTTTTAAGCCCTTTAGAGAAGGATTTTTGGTGTTTTCAACCGATAAGGTTGCCTACTTAACGCACGAGGACGAGTTTACGGGGATAACGATAAACGACGGGGACGAAAAATATTTTGCTAATTTTTTTGATTTGGATAGAGATTATTTTAAGATATACGAAAGTGCAAAAGAAGAAGACGTTGATATTTTAAGATTAGCCTGTGAAAAGGGTAAAGGGATAAGAATATTAAATCAAGACCCTGTCGAAACGACCTTTTCATTTATAATTTCTCAAAATAATAATATCCCAAGGATTAAGGGGATAATAGAAAAATTATGCAAAGAGTTGGGGGAGAGAAAGTTGTTTTTAGGCGAAGAGTATTTTGCGTTCCCAACTGCTGAAAACATGTCCAAAATGCCCGAGAGTTTTTATCAAAGTTTAGGACTAGGATATAGGGCGAAATATATAAAATCTCTTGCGGACAATATCGCGAACGGACTAAACCTTTACTCTTTTAGCTGTTTAGAAACGGACGTTTTAAAATTCAAACTTCAATCGCTTTTAGGCGTTGGACCTAAGGTTGCCGATTGCGTTGCACTCTTCGGTTATCATAGAAGCGACAGTTTTCCCGTGGATACTTGGATAGAAAAAGTTTACAAACAAGACTTTGGTGGGAAAGAAAACTCGCGTGATAAAATAACCGATTATTTTCTTAAAAAATTCAAAAATAACGCGGGGTATTATCAACAATATCTCTTTTACTACAAACGTGAAATCGAAAATAGAAAATAAAACGCAAAAAGACTAAAAAAATAATTGTCAAAAACAAACGAAATATGTTATACTAAACGCAACTAATTATTGTAATTTTTATGGAGGGCATATATTTATGCAGTATTCAACTGAAGTTAAAGAAATGACCTGCGTTTGCAAGGGCCCAAAACACGGTCCCGCACCTATCCCTGAAGAAGGAAGATGGGTAGAAGCAAAGGAAATAAAAGATATTTCCGCATATACGCACGGTGTAGGCTGGTGCGCACCCCAACAAGGCGCGTGCAAACTCTCGTTAAACGTTAAAAACGGCATTATCGAAGAAGCGCTTGTAGAAACGATAGGCTGTTCGGGTATGACACACTCTGCAGCGATGGCGGCAGAAATTCTCCCCGGTAAAACCTTGCTTGAAGCACTTAATACCGACCTTGTTTGCGACGCTATCAATACCGCTATGAGAGAATTGTTTTTACAAATCGTATACGGCCGTTCGCAATCGGCTTTCTCTGAAGACGGTTTAGTTATCGGCGCGGGTATGGAAGACTTAGGTAAAGGCGCACGTTCAATGGTAGGTACCATGTACGGAACGAAAGCAAAAGGCGTTAGATACCTTGAAATGACCGAAGGTTATTGCACGAAAATGGCTCTTGACGAGAACGACGAAGTTATCGGCTACGAATTCGTTTCACTCGGCAAAATGACCGATTTCATAAAGAAGGGTATGGAACCCAACGAAGCGTACGAAAAGTCAAAAGGGACTTACGGCCGTTTCAAAGCCGAAGACGGTGCGGTTAAATATATCGACCCGCGTAAAGAGTAATAAGGAGGTATAGAATAATGGCACAATTTGAAGGTTACGAAAGACGTGAAGCCAAAATATTAGAAGCATTATCTAAATACGGCATCAAATCAATCGACGAATGTAAAGATATTTGTGACAAGTATGGTATATCGCCTTACACCATCACTCAAGAAACTCAACCCATATGTTTTGAAAACGCAAAATGGGCGTACACCGTTGGCTCTGCAATCGCATTAAAAGAAGCAGAAAGAACGGGTGATAAATCGGCAGCAACCGCCGCAGCAAACATCGGTATAGGTCTACAAGCATTTTGTATCCCCGGCTCTGTTGCTGAAAATAGAAAAGTTGGTCTTGGCCACGGTAACTTAGGTAAAATGTTGTTGTCTGAAGAAACTGAATGTTTCTGTTTCTTAGCAGGCCACGAATCGTTTGCAGCAGCAGAAGGCGCAATCAAAATCGCGCTTAACGCAAACAAAGTTAGGGTTAAACCTTTAAGAGTTATACTAAACGGCTTAGGAAAAGACGCAGCGTACATCATTTCACGTATCAACGGCTTTACCTACGTAGAAACTAAGTTCGATCCCGCAACTGAACAAGTTAATATTTTAGAAGAAAAACCGTTCAGTAAAGGTGCTAGAGCAAACGTTAAATGCTACGGCTCTGACAGTGTTCCCGAAGGCGTTGCAATCATGATACACGAAAACGTAGGCGTTTCTATCACTGGTAACTCTACCAACCCCACTCGTTTCCAACACCCCGTTGCAGGAACCTATAAAAAATGGGCGATAGAAAACGGTAAGAGCTACTTCTCAGTTGCATCAGGCGGTGGTACGGGTAGAACGCTTCACCCCGATAACATGGCTGCAGGTCCCGCATCTTACGGTATGACCGACACTATGGGTAGAATGCATAGTGACGCACAGTTTGCAGGCTCTTCTTCAGTTCCCGCTCACGTAGAAATGATGGGCTTAATCGGTGCTGGTAACAACCCGATGGTTGGTATGACCGTTGCTTGCGCAGTTGCAGTTCAAGAAGCATTAAATAAATAATTAGTAATTTACTGATTATTTTAAGGTTTTGATAATCTTTAGAATTTAAAATTTCTATTGTAAAAATCTTATAAAACAAAAATTAATAATAAAAAAGTTGAACACATCATTTTAGAAAATTCTATTATGATGTGTTCTTGTTTTTTAAATAAATTTATAGGGGATTATGAAGATGAAAAAACTTAAAATGACAGTATCAAAACTTACTTTTGAAGAAGGGTGTAATAGGTATTTAGAATACTGTAGACAGAGAAACTTAAGAGATGGAACTATTAGGCATTATAAACAAAGTTTTGATTATTTCTTTAAGTACTTTGATAGGGATATGCTTATAGAAGATATTGATTCTAATACTTATAAAGACTACGTTCTTCATTTAAAATCAACTTTGGATAATGATATAAGTATTAATTCTTACTTAAGAGATTTGATAACAACAATTCATTTCTTTATGGAGGAAGGTTACATCCCACACTTTAAGATGAAGGCAATTAAAGTTGATAAAAGTCATATAGAAACTTATAGTGATAGTGAACTTAAATTGTTCTTAAATTAACCGTTAAAAGAGTGTTGCAAATTAAGTTTATTAAAAAACCGTTAGAAACTGAACAAGAATAAAATTAAAACTGCCACCACTAACGTGGTGGCTAATTTTTACACCCGTAGTTTAACTGGATAGAACGTCGCCCTTCGACGGCGATAATATGAGTTCGACTCTCGTCGGGTGTACCAAAAAGAACGAATAAGAAAAGTCGTTCTTTTTTATCTATTAAGAATAAAATGATATAAATACAAGCATATTTATCATTATAGTGCATTAATTGACAAGACAAAAATTTAAATCCATGATATAATAAATTCGTTAAAAGGATAGTGCATATGTTTAACGGAATAAAAAAAATAGAGCATATTATTGACTATATAGAAACAAATATAACATCTGATATTAATTACGAAAGATGCGCTTCGGAAATGGCGTTATCCGTATATGAATTTAGACGTATTTTTGCGTTTATCGTCGGTTGTCCTTTATCAGAGTACATTAGAAAACGCAGACTCTCGCTTGCCGCTTGCGACCTTATAAACAACAAAGTAAGTATTCAAGAAATTAGCGACAAATACGGCTATTCTACTCTTGCATCTTTTTCAAAAGCTTTTAGCGAGTATCACGGATTTCCACCAAGCGTTTGCCAAAAGAGAATTTGCAAAATAAAATTATTCCCAAAAGCCAAATTTGAATTTCAACTTCAAAGTAGTGGCGAACACCATTTTTATATATTAAACGATACTTTTTTTGCGATACACGGATATTGTGCATACTCGGATCTTACCGACACGTGTTGTTGCGAAAAAGTGTGGCACGACTTTTACGCGCTTGGTAAGGATAAAGAACTATCAAAAGATAAAATATTCGTTTCTTATAAAAACGAAAAAACAATGGTTAAGTGTTGTATTGGAAACAGGAGGGAGCCCACGTCCGACTCGCTCAAAGATGCAATACCTCAATGCAAATGGTTTTGTGTAAAAATGAACACTACCGACGACAACGTTGTTAATCAAAAATACAATACCATACTTTGCGAGCTTTTACCATCTGCGAAACTAAACCGAAGACTGGACGTGCCGACTATCGAAGTATTCCCTTTCGATATGTCGAAAAAAAATTTTGAATGGGAAATAAGAATACCAATAGAATAGGAGTAAATTATGAACAAAGTTGTATTTATTACAGGAGCATCAAGCGGATACGGAAAGGCTATCGCAAAAGCTTTTAAAGAAAACGGAGACATAGTTGTTATGTCTGCAAGAAATCTAGATAAACTTGCAGACGCGTGCCGTGAAGTAAACGGAGACTTGTTTTTTTCAATGGACGTAACTAAATCTTCAGACTGGGAACTTGCCGTTAGCACTATTAAAGAATCATACGGCAGAATAGACGTGCTAATAAACAATGCTGGTGGCGGGATTGCAATTAAAGACGTAAGCGAGTTTACAACAGAAGAAATAGACACAACAATAAAACTTAATCTAAATAGTGTTATTTATGGTTGTGCAGCTTTTGCACCAATGATGAAAGAACAAAAGAAAGGAACTATAATAAATATTTCCTCGGTATGTGCTCGCCAATGCTGGCCTACCTGGTCAGTATATGCTGCTGCAAAAGCGGGCGTTTTGAACTTTTCTAAAGGATTATATCTTGAATTGCAACCTTACAACGTACGCGTAAGTTGCGTTATCCCTTCTTCTGCTAGCACGGGGTTCCAAAAAGCTTGTGGAATCGGAGAAACTACGGATATGCTTTTACCAGAAGATATTGCGCAAACTGTTCTATATGTCGCCAACTTGCCTCAAAGAGCCGTTGTAGAAGACGTAACAGTTTGGGGTATAGACAAACAAGTTAATCCTCTATGATTAAAACACAGGTTTGCATAATAGGCGCAGGCCCAGGCGGTATAGGATGCGCCTATAGACTTATAAAAAATGGAATTCGCGTTGCGATAATTGATAAAAACCCCGATTTTGGCGGAACAATGGTTTTTTCTGGCGTAGATGGTTGGGAACCCGGAGTAAGCCTGAACGGAATTCACACGCTCATTAAAGATGAACTTGAAAAAGAACCATTAGCGTGCCATGTTACAGAGGTTGTACCAAACATCAATCTCTTTACACCTTCGGTTGGACGAGACTGGAGTCAACACTCTTTTAAGGAGCGTCCGTGGGGGTTTTGTATGCCAATGGGAGATAACTATAAAGCGACTTTAGGCCGGTGCACGTCAATACGCGGAGAAAACGGCGCAATGAAACGCTTTCAGTTCGACTGCGATTATTTTTGTAAGGCAATTCGCAATATTTTTAAGCCCTTTTCTAATCATCTAACAACATTTTTCGGTTACCAATACAAGTCTTGCAAAACGGAAAACGATAAAATAATTTCTATAACCATATCAAATGATAGAACGAGTGAGGAAATATTTGCAGACTATTTTGTTGATGCAAGTGGCGACATAGTCCTCGCAAGAGACGCAGGATGCGCTTTTTCAATTGGAACAGAAGGACATAATGATTACGATGAACCTTCGGCTGATATTCCAAGCGATACAGTAAACGGCGTAACCTACGTTTTTAGAATAACAAAAGCAGATAACACAAGCCATATAGACCCTTTGCCCGCTTGGGTAAACGATATCAATCTTGATAAATGGCGTAATACCGAAATGCGAAGATGTGTGTCATTTACAGTGCAGTATCCTAACGGCGATATTAATTTCAACATGTTGCCTACCATGCAAGGTAACGAATATTTTAAATATGGAAAGGACGCAGATAAAATAGGCAAAGCACGCGTATACACTTATTGGCATTACTTACAAACCGAGAAAAACATGTCAGGCTACACACTTAAACGGATTTTCAATGCAGGTATACGTGAAAGTTATCGCCTAAAAGGAAAATACGTTTTACGCGAGCAAGATTTGCGCGCAGGGGCTCCGACAGATAAAACTTTAAGTGGCAGAATCATCGCTATTGCAGACCACGCTATGGATATACACGGAAAAGGCGGAATGTGCAAAGAATTAACGTATCCTTATCAAATACCTATAGAATGCGCTATGACTAATGAATTTAGCAATTTGTTTGTTTCTTGTCGTGGTGCATCTTTCACTCATATTGCAGCATCTTCTGCTAGATTAAACAGAACAATGCTATCTATGGGCGAAGGGGTTGGGGAATATATATCGGAATTTTTCAGTACTTAAGTAATTTATCCAAAAACTTAAAAAAACACATCAAGTTTTAGCTTATAAACAAATAAAAACACGATATAATGTAATTATTAAAACTAAAAACGATGTGTTTGATAATAAGATTTTTACTGACTTTTTATATTAAAAAACTTCTAATGCACAGAGATGATGGGACTCATCGGTGCTGGTAACAACCCAATGGTTGGTATGACCGTTGCTTGCGCAGTTGCAGTTCAAGAAGCATTAAGCAAATAAGTTAGTAAACAATAAAAAACCACTGCGAATATTCGCAGTGGTTTGTTTTTACAAAAATATTATACGTTTTATCATTTGACAGTTTAATATTCTGTTGAAAAAACATAATTTTGCGATATAATAAATATAGGGAGATAAAAATGCCAACTTACTTAATAGTATTAATTATTTTGCTCGGTATAATAGCGCTTTTTTTTCTAACGTGCTACGTTTGTTTTTTTATAACGTTTTATGCGCCGAACAGTAAAAAATTTCATAACGAAAACGCTATGCCACCAGGTAAGATATACGAGCCTTTTTACGACCAAATTCGCCTTTGGAAGAAAGAGAATAAAACATTCAAACAAGAAGCGGTGCAGATAACTTCTTTCGACGGGCTAAAACTTAGGGGTGTTTTCTATAGCCTTTTTGAAAGCGCGCCGATTGAGATAATGTTCCACGGCTACCGCGGTAGCGCAGGGCGTGATTTATGCGGGGGATTGCAACGATGTCAACGGCTTGGTAGAAACGTTCTTATGGTAGACCAACGTGCTCATAGTTCTAGCGAAGGCAAGGTTATAACTTTCGGTATTAAAGAGCGTTACGACGTTAAGTCTTGGGCGGAATACGCTTATAAAAGGTTTGGTGAAAATACTAAACTTATAATAACGGGTATAAGTATGGGTGCTTCTACCGTATTAATGGCGTCTAGCCTAGATTTGCCAAAGACAGTTGTCGGCGTAGTTGCCGATTGCGGATATTCAAGTCCTAAAGAAATTATTAAAACCGTTATTAAAAAAATGCATTTACCTGCATGGCTATTTTATCCTTTCGTTAAACTAGGCGGTTTAATTTTCGGTCGGTTCAATATTGAAGAAACTTCGCCCGAGCAAGAGTTAAACCAAAGTAAATTACCCGTATTATTAATTCACGGCGATACCGATGATTTCGTGCCGTGCGAAATGAGTAGGGTGAATGAGAAAGCGTGTTCTACAGTTTGCGCCTTGCACGTCTTTAAGGGCGCAGGGCACGGTGCTTCTTATTTAATTGACCCCGATAGGTACGTGACAGTCTTAAAAGAATTTGAGAAGCATTATAAATAATTAAAAGAAAATCCACCGTAAAAACGGTGGAATTTTTTATAAATTTTTCGCTCTATCGGTGGTTACCTTATTAAAATCTAGAAGTTCACGCTCGTAATTTTGGTTCATGAACGGGCTGTTAATAATAAAATCAGCGGTTGCGCGGTTGTTTGCAATCGGCACGTCGAACACTTGCGCGATACGAAGCAGTGCTTTAACGTCAGGGTCGTGCGGTTGTGCGGTAAGCGGGTCCGAGAAGAAGATGACGATATCTATTTTTCCGTCGACAATACGCGCGCCAATTTGTTGATCGCCACCAAGCGGGCCACTGTTAAAAGCCCTAACGGGAAGCCCCGTGTGTTCGGAAACCATTTTTGCGGTAGTACCCGTTCCGCAAAGAAAATGGTGTTCTAAAACGGACTTATTTTTCTTACACCACTCGATTAGTTGGTGTTTTTGGTTGTCGTGGGCGATAAGCGCAATATTTTTTTGGTTTGCCATAACGTAAATCTTTTTTTCTTGTAAACTCATAAAAATCTCCTTTAATTAAGTATAACAAAAATCAAAATAATTTGCAATAAAAGAAACAAAAAATAGTATTATAAACACTAAAAAAGGCCGTAAAAAATATAAAATAATTTATGAAATAATTGACAATGAAAATATATGGGTGTATAATAAAAACATATTTGCAGTAAAAAAGTGAAGAAATTCGCTTTGGGCAAAAATTAAAAATAAAGAAGGTATTAAAAATGCAAAAACAATACAATTCTTTTTATTTTTATTTTTACTTTAGTAATGGTAACTGTTAAGGCTCCCATATTTTTTACGTGCAAAAAAAATACACTGTAACTTATGTGGGTTGAACTATTCAATCCACTTTTTTCTTTAAGGAGAACAAAAATGATTATAGTAATTAAAAATCAAAGCCCAGAAAAGCAAGTCAACAACCTTATTTCTTGGATAGAATCTCAAGGATTAAGGGTACACGTTTCGCAAGGTGAATACAACACCGTTATAGGCTTAATAGGTGATACGACTAGAATAGACGCGGAACTTGTTAGTGGTTTAGAGATTGTAGAAAACGTTACCAAGATAAGCGAGCCGTTCAAGAAGGCGAATAGAAAGTTTCATCCGGAAGATACGGTAATAGAAGCGGGTGGAGTTAAAATCGGTGGTGGCAATTTTTGCGTTATTGCAGGGCCTTGTTCTGTAGAATCGGAAGACCAAATTTTAGAAATAGCAACTTCGGTTAAAAAATCGGGCGCGCTTATGCTAAGGGGCGGTGCATACAAGCCTAGAACTTCGCCGTACGATTTCCAAGGCTTAAAAGCCGAAGGTATAGACCTTTTAATGCACGCAAAAAATTTAACGGGCATGCCTATAGTTACCGAGATAATTAACATCAATCATCTTCCTTTGTTTGAAAACGTTGATATAATTCAAGTAGGCGCAAGGAATATGCAAAATTTCGAATTATTAAAAGAATTAGGTAGAATTAACAAGCCTATACTTCTTAAACGTGGGCTTGCTAATACTATGAAAGAATTGCTCATGAGCGCCGAATATATTATGGCGGGCGGTAACGAACAAATTATTTTGTGTGAACGCGGTATAAGAACGTTTGAGACTTTTACCCGTAATACTCTTGATTTATCGGCAGTCCCGCTATTAAAAGATTTGACGCACTTGCCGGTAGTCGTTGACCCCTCACACTCAACCGGAATTTCAAAGCTTGTTGAGCCCATGTCTCTTTCTGCAGTGGCTTGCGGTGCGGACGGGTTAATGATAGAAGTTCACAACAATCCAGCACGTGCATTGTGCGACGGGGCTCAATCAATCACCCTCGAACAATTCAAAAAACTTAACGGAAAGGTTAACAAAATTATTTCCGCATTAAAGGATTAATATGGTAATAGGAATAGTTGGGCTAGGGCTCATAGGTGGGTCGCTAGCAAAGGCATTTAAATATTCAAAGTCGGCAACGGTTTTAGGACTAGATAAAGATCAGTTGGTTACTCAAATCGCTAAAATGAGCGATTTTATTGACGACGATTTAACCGAAAAGATTGCCGAGTGCGATTTCGTGTTTTTGTGCATATCTGCACCCGCAACGGTAAAATTTGTTAAAGAAAATGCCGAAAAGTTCTCTAAAAAATGTATAGTCGTTGACTGCTGTGGTGTTAAAGTTCCCGTTTGTCAACCTTGTTTTGACGTCGCTAAAGAGCACGGGTTTACTTTCGTTGGCGGGCACCCAATGGCAGGCACGCAGTTTTCGGGGCTTAAACATAGCAAACAAGATATGTTTGTCAATCAAAACATGGTTTTGGTACCTAAACACGACGAAGACGTTAACGTTTTGCAAAAGATTAAAGACGTGTTAACGTTGGCGGGTTTTGGCTCGGTCTCGGTAACTACTGCCGAAAAGCACGACCAAATAATTGCGTTTACTTCACAACTTGCGCACGTGGTTAGCAACGCATACGTTAAAAGCCCTTCGGCAAGCATGCATAAAGGGTTTTCAGCAGGCTCTTATAAAGATTTAACTAGGGTTGCTTGGCTTAACGAAGAGATGTGGGCTAACCTATTTTTAGAAAATGCGGACAACGTGTCTTTTGAAATAGACAACATAATCAAAGAACTTCAAAAATATAAAAATGCGATAGAATCTAACGACTTTGAAACCTTAAAAAAACTTCTAAAAGAAGGAAGAATTTGCAAAGAAAGGTGTGATAAATTCTAATGGAAAAAATAAAGATAAACGTTAGCAAGCCATACGAAGTGTTAGTAGAAAACGGGTTATTCTCACGCACGGGCGAAATAATTTTCGGGCTAAAGAAGGGTGGTAAGGTTATGATAGTAACCGATATCAACGTGGGAAAATTGTATGCTAATAAACTTAAAAATCAATTAAATTCGATAGGCTTTTCAGCCCAAATTTTCACTACGAACGGCGGAGAACAAAGTAAATCGACAACGGAGTTTGCAAAATTATTAGAAACGCTTGCCGAAAACGAGTTTACTAGGACGGATACCGTGGTTGCACTTGGCGGTGGAATAGTCGGTGACCTATCCGGGTTTGTAAGCGCGTGTTATTTGCGTGGTATCGATTACGTTCAAATACCTACTTCGCTATTAGCGATGGTGGACTCTTCGGTTGGTGGAAAAACGGCGGTTAATTTAACGGCTGGCAAAAACCTTGCAGGTGCGTTTTATCAACCCATTTGTGTTTTAGTTGACCCTGAGTTGCTTTCTACGTTGCCTAAAAAAGAATATTCTTGCGGAATGGCAGAAGTCATTAAATACGGCGCAGTTTTCTCAAATTCATTATTCAAAATTTTAGAAAATGGCGAAAGAGCGGTGCTTGAAAAAGTTATAGCCGATTGTATAAAGCACAAAAAAAGCGTGGTTGAAATAGATGAGTTTGATAACGGTTGCCGTCAAAAACTTAATTTTGGTCACACGATAGGCCACGCAATAGAAAAACTTACCGATTATAAATTAACTCACGGTCAAGCCGTAGCGCTTGGAATGTTGCTCATAACAGACCGTGCGGTAAAAAAAGGATATTGCACTGAAGAAGCGCAATCACGTTTAAATAAAGTAATCAAAAATAACGGGTTGCTTTTGGAACAAAATTTTGATATAAATTCGCTTTTGAAATATACCTTTAACGATAAAAAACGTAAAGGTGATTTTATCACCGTCGTTATTGTAAAAGAGATAGGCGAGAGTATAACCGAAAAAATGTCGATAGAAAAATGGCAGGAGTTTTGGAAAGATTAAATGAACTTGTTTGTTAAAACGGATAGAGTAGACGGCTCGGTAAATATAATATCTTCAAAATCGCATTTGCACCGAGTTTTGATAGTTTGCGCTCTTTCAAAAGATAAAACACCGAAAAAAATATACTATTTTGGCAAACTCAGTTTAGACGTTTTAAGCACGGTATCTTGCCTAAAAAAAATCGGTGCAAAAATCGCCGTGTATAAAAAATTTATACGCGTACTGCCGATAGATAAACCTATCGATAACGTTGAAGTTAATTGTGGCGAAAGCGGTTCTACGTTAAGGTTTATATTACCCGTTTTTTCATCGCTTGGAATTTCTTATAAGGTTAACGTAAAAGGTCGGCTTGCTAGCCGTCCACTATCTCCGCTTTATGAACTCATGCAAGAAAACGGCGTTAAATTTAGCAAGATGGGAGAGTATCCCATGTCGGTTAGCGGTAAACTTTCTTTGCCAAAGAATAAAGAGTTTGTTATAAGCGGGAAGATTAGCTCTCAGTTCATAACGGGGTTAATGCTCTCTCTTCCGCTTTTAGGCGGTGGTAAGGTTGCCGTTAGCGGTGCGTTCGAATCTAAACCCTATTGCGATATAACTTCTTCGGTTATGAGATTAGCGGGCGTTTCGGTTATTGAACAGGATAACGTTTATCTAATTGAAAACGAGTATTCTTTTCCGCAGTCCGTTTTGGCGGAAGGCGACTGGTCTAACTCGGCGTTTTTTATCGCGTTAGGTTGTCTGAAAGGCGGGGTTAAAGTATTAGGGCTTAACCATGCTTCAAACCAAGGCGATAAAGAGATTGTTAACATACTTAAAAAGTTGGGCGCAACGATTGAAAAAGTAGAAAACGGAGTTGTAATATCAAAACCACAAAATATAATTGGCGGAGATATAGACGTTAAAAACGTGCCCGATTTAGTGCCGATATTAGCGGTGTGTTTGGCTTTTTCAAAAAACGGCGGTACAATTTATAACGCAGGGCGACTTCGCTTAAAAGAAAGTGATAGAATTACTTCCGTGGTGTCGCTTATAAACGATTTAGGGGGATGCGCAATAGACGGCGGAGATAAAATAATCGTTCACGGTAAACGTTTAGTCGGCGGTAGAATAAGCGCTTTTAACGACCATAGGATAGTTATGAGCGGTGCTATTGCTAGCGCCGTTACCGAAAAAGGCGTTGAAATTATCGGCGCCGAAGCGGTTAATAAATCTTATCCACAATTTTTTGAAGAATTACAAAAACTAGGCTTTTTTGTAAAGGAGATATAGCATATGTCAAATACATTTGGAAATAATTTGAAAATTACTGTTTTCGGGCAGTCGCATAGCCAGGCAATAGGCGTGGTTATCGACAACTTTCCGTCGGGAATTAAGATTGATATGGAAAAGGTCAACGAGTTCATGGTGCGTCGCGCGCCAGGGCAAGCCTTTTCTACGCCCAGAAAGGAAACGGATGCCGTTGAGTTTGTATCGGGAATTAACGAAAACGGTTATACTTGCGGAGCGCCTATAACCGCCTTAATTCAAAACACTAACGTGCGTTCAAAAGATTACGAGAATTTAAGATACGTGCCCCGTCCTTCACATAGTGACTATACTTCGTTTTTGAAAGACGGTGAGTTTAGAGATATTCGTGGCGGTGGTCAGTTTTCAGGTAGACTAACAGCTCCGTTAGTAATAGCAGGTGCATTATGTAGCGCTTTCTTGGCACAAAAAGGGGTAAAAATAGGCGCACATCTGAGTTCCGTTGGCGAAGTTAACGATACGCCGTACGATAAACTCTCGATGGATATTCCGCAAAACCAAGCGGATTTCCCCGTTGTTAGCGAAAGAGCAAAACAACAAATTCAAGAAAAAATAAAATTAGTTTG
>CAJGCK010000030.1 GCA_904501795.1 uncultured Clostridia bacterium | reverse complement strand
GCCGTTTGACTTTTTTAATAACTAACCTAAGTACACTCCAATATTTTACACTCCCACAACGGGAATTGAACTAAAATTGTATTTTAGAAAGTATATTATTTCACTTGACTGTGAAAAAACAATGTGAGATAATTACTCAAGAAGTACCTTTTAATTATAAAACAAGCATAATTTATAACAAAAAAACGTGTAGTTCTTGACTTTAGATAAAAAAGCTGAAGTCTAAAGGAGAATTAGAAGTGACGTTATTTTTATCTTCTCTTAATCAAATGTGCGTGCTTGGATTTTACATAGTAATCGGGCTTGTTATAGCGAAGCTCGGTGTTGTTGACAAGCACTCCACAACACTTTTGTCTAAGCTTGAAAACAACGTGTTTTTACCAGCGCTTGTTCTATATACTTTTATGTATAACTTTAACGTTTCTGCCCTTTCTCAGTCGTGGAAACCGTTACTGTTTTCTTTAATAACGGAGCTTGCAATTATTCCCGTTGCCATTTTTTCGGCAAAACTAGCATCTAAGGACGGTTTTATTAGAAGAATGTACACTTACGGGTTGTCCTTTTCAAACTTTGGATTTATGGGCAACGCAGTGGTTGCGGCGCTTTTTCCCAGCTCGTTTTATCAAGCATACGTAATTTTCACACTTCCGCTTTGGACGTTGATATATATTTGGGGAGTCCCCGGGCTTTTGCAAGAACGCGATGAAAATAGCTTAGGGCAGACCCGTAAGGCAAGGGTATTAGGTACGCTTAAGCATTTTCTAAACCCAATATTTATCGCGCTTTTTATAGGTGCCGTGATTGGAATAACTGGTTTGGGTGATATTATGTTTTCGCTCAATGAAGGTAGGGGAATTTTCGTAACGCAGGTAATAAAGGTGTGTGGTGAATGTATGTCGCCTATTGCTATGATTATGACGGGTATAACCTTTGCGTTTATTGATATAAAAAAGGTTTTGTCCGATATAAGCATTTACGTAGTTACGGCATTAAGACTTATTGTGTTTCCACTTGCGTTTGGCGGAATAGCTTATCTTGTGAACCGTTACGTTATCGCGTTCGACGCTATACTGTTTAACTGCTTTGTTATATCTCTCGCGATGCCGTTAGGACTAAACACGATAGTAATTCCCGCAGCGTATGGAAGAGACACTTCCGTTCCCGCAGGCATGGCTTTGGTTTCGCATACGTTATCAATTGTTACCATTCCACTTATTATGATGATTTTTAATATAGCATAAAAGAAAGTTTATAAACTGACAATTTTTTGCAAGTGAAAGCAAAAATGAAAAAGCATCCATAAAAATGGGTGTTTTTTTAGTTGATAACGCATTTAAGCTTATATGCGTAAAAAACTTTATTATTTAATGCAACGTTTGATGTTCAAAACGAAAACTTACTTAAATTACAGTTTGAATTTACACGACAAAACTGATTGAAAAGGCGTGTTTTATTTGTTATAATAAAGATGCTCACCGCGAAAAACGTGTAAATATATTGATAAAAAATCAATAATTTTTTCACTAATTTTTGTTTAAAAAACTTTTTATACAAGGTGTGCGAATATGCATTTTCGCATTTTAGTGACCCCGAATACGGCGAGTGGTTCGGCTATTTAAGAAGAGATGGAAAGCCCACAGAACCGCCGTGCAAAGGGCACACTTACAAGGGGCCGTTCCACGTAATGAGAATGCTTGCTAAGTGCTTGTGTTTGTTAAAAGATTGAATATAAACTGCCTGTAAACTAAAAAACGTTTTTTTCGGGCAGAAATTTAAGGTAGGGCAAAACTGTTGCAAAGCAAAAAAAGATGCTCGTGGTGTAACGAGAAAAACTCTAAATACGTCGAATATCACGATAACGAGTGGTGTAGATTAAATCTTGACGATAAGTATTTATACGAGATGTTAAGATTAGAATCTTTTCAGGCGGGGCTTTCGTGGGAGTGCGTATTAAACAAAAGAGAATTTTTCAAAAAGGCTTACGACAACTTTGAGTTAGATAAGGTATGCGCATACGATGATAAAAAAATAGACGAGTTATTAAATAACGAAAAGATAATAAGAAACAAACTTAAAATTGTGTCAAGCGTTAAAAATAGCATAATTTTTAAAAATATAGTAAAAGAATTCGGTACGTTTTGCGCCTACTTAAAAAAGTTTTCGGGAGATGAAATAATCTACGAAACGGGAAAAACCACCAACGATTTATCAGACGCTATATCTAAGGACTTAAAAAAGCGTGGTATGAAATTCGTGGGATCAACTATAATTTACTCTTATTTACAAGCGATAGGCTTGATATACTCGCACGAAAAGGGCTGTTTTTTATATAACAGGGAAAATAAAAGGAGTTCCAAAAAATAATCCTGCATTTAAATGCAGGATTTTAATTTTATATCCTTGACTTAAAAAAGTTAGTGTGTCATAATAATTCGTGTTGAAATTTGTAAAAATTTTTCGATTTTTTTCTAGCAACTAAAACTATTAAACCGCGGAACAAACTCGAAAAATTTAACTACTAAAAACGAAGGAGAATTTGTATGTATTACGCATTAGCATTATTTGTGGTAACCTACGTGTTAATGCTTGTGTTCAGCAAGTATAGACCGTATATCGCGTTAGCATCGGCTGTTATATTTGTTGCTTCTGGTATGCTTCCGTTAGATAAGATATGGGGAAGTATCGACATAAACGTTCTATTAATGATTGCTGGCACTATGGGTATCGTTGCACTTTTCATAGAAAGCAAAATGCCGGCACTGCTTGCCGATATTATTATGGAAAAAGTTCCTAACGTTATGTGGGCGGCGGTCATTATGTCGCTATTTGCAGGCGTTATTTCGGCGTTTGTTGATAACGTTGCAACCGTCCTCATGATAGCGCCCGTTGCTCTTGAAATTTGCAAAAAAATTAAAACCAACCCCGTTCCGTTTATTATAGCAATCGCGGTTTCTTCTAACTTGCAAGGCGCGGCAACCTTAGTTGGTGATACCACTGCAATAATGCTTGGCTCGGCCCTTGATATGAGTTTTATAGACTTCTTTTGGTATAAGGGAAGACCGGGTATGTTCTTTGTGGTTGAACTTGGTGCGTTAATATCTGCAATAATAATTGCGTTTATTTTCCGTAAAGAAAAATCACCTATTCCCAAAGCTGAAACGCGTACGAAAGTTACCGATTACGTGCCAACCGCGCTGTTGCTTGGAACTGTAGTTCTTTTAATCGGTGCATCGTTTATACCTGGTAAGCCTGATTTTACCAACGGGCTTATATGTTGCGTATTAATGGTTATAGGTATTGTTTATAACTTTATTCGCAAAAGACAACTGTCGGCAATAGTCGGCCCGCTAAAAGAAATAGATTTTCAAACTCTAGGTTTGTTACTCGGCTTGTTTTTGATGATAGGCGGTATTTCCGAACAAGGCGTTATAGATGCTATCGCAAATTTACTTGCTCAAGTAGGCGGTGGAAACGTATTCGTATTATACACCGTTATAGTTTGGGGTTCGGTGCTAATCTCTGCTTTTATTGACAATATACCCTACGTTGCAACAATGATACCCGTTATTAAGGGGATAGCAGGTTCGCTTGGAATAGATCCGACCGTATTATATTTCGGGCTATTATCGGGCGCAACGCTAGGCGGTAACTGTACGCCGATAGGCGCATCAGCAAACATAACGGGCATAGGCATACTTCGTAAAGAAGGTTATACCGTTAAAAACTCAGACTTCTTCAAGATAGGTATTCCTTTCACGCTTGCGGCAATAATTCCCGCATATATTTACTTGTGGTTTGTGTTTGGAATTTAATTTTGTTGATTTGATAAAGGGTAAATAATGAAAAAAACTAAAAGATTTTTAGGGCTGTTTTTGGCAGTATTATCGGCTTTTTCAATAATAGCGTGTGCAAAGCCCGGTCCGATAATACTAAAAAACGTAAGCACCACGGCGAAAAACGTTATACTGATGATAGGTGACGGTATGGGGCCCGGTCAAATAAAAGCGGGCGGAACGACACGGTAGTCATAGTGCTTGCCGATCACGAAACGGGCGGTTTGTGGCTCGGCCCGTCTTTCACGCGCGAAGACATACTTGAAATATACGAATACCCAAATCTTGACTTGGGGCGTAACGAACTTTATGGTTGGACGACTGGTGGACACACGTCGAACGATATTAATTGCTATATAAACGGCGCGGACATCGACTTTTCGAAGTATTCTTTCGGCTCGAATTACGTATAAAGAATACTGACGTGTTCAAGATAATGAAGTATTTACTAAAAGGCGAATAAATTTGAAGGGCGAAAGAGCGTAAAGGCGAAGTCGCCCTTATTTTTATAAAAGTTGAGTAAAAAATCGATAAAGTTCTTAAAAAGAAATTTTTTTATGTTAGAATAAAAAGAGAACAAAGAAAGACCATATAAAAGGGAGATAAAAATGAAAACTATAAAAGACAAATACTTAGTAGTAGGCGCAGACTTTGCAGGGTTTCCACTTAAAGAAGTGGTAAGTGGTAGTAGAACACCTTACCAAAAAAGGTTGGAAAACTTTAGACCTTGGTGTAAAAAAAGATAGCGACCCTAACGATACCGACTTAATGTTCCATAGAGTAGGTTTAAGAGTAGGTGCTGAAATTTCGGAAGGCAACTATGAAAGAGCGCTTTTATTCTGTGGTACTGGCATGGGAATACATATTGCGGCAAGCAAATGCCCCCACGTACATGCCGGCGTTGTAGAAAGTTTACCCGCCGCAACCAGAGCAATAACGGGTAACGGCGTTAACGTTTTGGCTATGGGCGCGTTCTACGTTGCACCGCAAACGGCTTGCGATATTGCGGACGCATATCTTTCAAACGAACTTGGCAGTGGCTGGGAATGGTGGCATAACTTCTATGAATTCCATAAACTTGCTATCGACGAATTAGAAGCATTTGATTATGAAGAATACAAGAAAAACGGTTTTAAAGTAAACAAACTTGGCGACTACGATTTAACGCTTGATTTTGATAAAAAGCCCGAATAATCGTTGTCTCACAACAAAAAGGCGAAAAAATTTAGAAAATTATGTAAAAACGGCTCAAAACGGGCCGTTTTTTCACTTGCTTTTTATATAGACCTTGACAAAGAAGCGAATATGTAGTATAACAGTAGTGTGTATTATTATATATTTTAAAATAAATTATATTTTTTTACGCGCGTGCGCGTTTGTTATTAATTTAAAATATACGAAGAAAGTTTTACGGAGCAGTTATGTATAAGCATTTTTTCAAAAGATTATTCGATATATTATTTTCTTTTTTAGGGTTAATAGTTGCTTTCGTGCCTATGCTCATTATCGCTTTGTGTATTAAACTAGACTCAAAGGGTCCGGTTATTTTTAAGCAACAAAGAATAGGCAAAGGCGGTAAGGTTTTCAATATACTAAAATTCCGTTCTATGTGCGTCGGCGCAGAGAAAACGGGTAGCGGAGTATACTCGGGCAAAGGGGACGCTAGGGTTACTAAAATCGGTAAAATTCTTCGCGCAACTAGTTTGGACGAAATTCCGCAACTTCTATCCGTGCTCAAAGGCGATATGAGTTTTATAGGCCCACGCCCACCGCTAACTTACCATCCTTGGCCGATAGAAGATTATACCGAAGAACAAAAGAGAATGTTCTTAGTTCGCCCGGGCATAACGGGTTGGGCGCAAATCAACGGGAGAAAAGGCGTGGAGTGGAATAAGCGCATTGAACTAAACGTGTGGTACGTGGACCACGTTTCAATGTGGCTTGATATAAAAATTCTTTTCAAAACGGTGTTTAAGGTTTTCACCAACGCCGACAACGAAAACACGGGCGCAACCGTTCAAACAAAACCCGTTTCGACTACCGAGCAACCAAGCGCGGTATTAGAAGAAGTTGCCGTAACCGAGCAACCGCAAGAGAATGCAACGGTTGAACAAATAATAGAAAAGCCCACCGAAGTGGTAGAAGAGAAAAGGGAAGATACCGATGCTTAAGCTGATGTACATAACGAACAATCCGTCCGTCGCTTCGATAGTTGAAGGCGCGGGGGTGGATAGAATTTTCGTCGACATGGAGTATATCGGTAAAGCGGATAGACAGGGCGGAATGGATGCCGTTCAAAGCCACCAACGATTGAAGATGCTAAAGTATTGTCTTCGGCACTAAAAAATATTAGAGACGGCAAGAACAAAACCCGCCCAAATTTAATAATTGAACAGGTGTATGAATACGACGTTAACAATACTCAAGCAGAACTATCCGTTACTGTAACGGGCAAATTTAACTATTGACAAACGCTTGTTGCTCTTTTATAATTACGTAGCAGTCCTAGTACTCATAATTTTGATAGGCGTTCTATTCGTCTTTTAATCAAACTAAAATTAAAAGCACCAAAAAAATGGCTAGCGAATTTTCGCTAGCCATTTTTGTATACGTCTATAACGCAAATAATAAATTTTTTAATTTGATTTTTTAAGGGGTAACCCTATTTATATCTCTTGGGAACATGGTCGCTTCCCTAACGTTTTTGCAACCTAAAAGGTGCATAGTAAGTCTTTCAAGCCCTAGTCCCAACCCGCCGTGTGGTGGCGCTCCGTATTTATGGAGCATTAAATAAGTTTCAAATTCTTCGGGGTTCATGCCACACTTAATCATTTTGTCAACTTGCATTTTGTAGTCGTGAACACGTTGCCCGCCCGACGTAATTTCTAGCCCCCTAAACAATAAGTCGAACGAAAGAGTATACTCGGGGTCGTTCGGGTCGTCCATAGTATAGAAGGGACGTTTTCTGCTTGGGTAGTGGGTGATAAATATAAAATCACTATTAAACTCTTTTTTAGCGTATTTGCCAAGCAGTTGTTCTTCTTCCGGGTCAAAGTCTTTCATATCGGTCGGCTTATACTTAAACTTTTCCATAATAATCTTTTTAGCGTCCATAAACTTAATTGCGGGTATTTCGTCAATTTCAGGAATATCGGCGTGCAAAAGTTCAACTTCTTGCTTGTACTCGGTTTTAAGTAAATTCATAATATATTTAAGAGCGCCCGTTTCCATATTCATAATGTCTTCAAAACTATTTATAAAGCCCATTTCAAAGTCCATTGAAATATATTCGTTTAGGTGGCGCGAAGTGTCGTGATGCTCGGCGCGGAAAACAGGTGCGATTTCAAACACTCTTTCATAAACGCCGACAAGCGCTTGTTTATATAACTGCGGTGATTGAGCAAGATAAACTTGTTTGCCAAAATAATCTAGTTTAAACACGTTAGTTCCTCCCTCAGCGCCCGCAAAGTTAATTTTAGGCGAATGAATTTCCGTGAAGTTTTGGCTTATAAGGTATTCTCTAAAACCCCTTTGTATGCCTTCTTGCAAACGGAAAATAGCCCTTTCTTTCGGGTTTCTTAACGAAATAGGGCGCAAGTCTAGAATAGTGTTAAGCTGAATATTATCAAGCTGTTTTTTGTTTATAACTATAGGCAAATTTTCCGCGGGTAGCGAAAGAATTTCAACGTTGTGTATTTGAATTTCAAAACGTTGGTTGCCTTTAGCGTCGACGCTACCAACGACTTTACCCGTAACTTTAACACAAGCTTCTTCGGTAAGTTTGTCGTCCCAACGGTAATCGGAAAATTCGGGAGCGTAAACGCACTGAACGGTATCAGTTGCCGTTCTTATGATAACGAAAGCAAACCCCGTCATCTCACGAATACGGTGAATATAGCCGTGAATAGTAACTACTTGCCCGTCAAACTCAGGAAATTTAGAGTAGGGCACGCTTTCAGTTTTAATAACTCCGTTAATTTTGTCCATAACTGTTCTCCTTTAATATGAATATAATACACCATAACGACTAAATATTGCAAGTATTTATTTTATAAAAATAATTATTCTAAAAAATTAAGGGCAAAAGAGATAAAAAACCGCAAAAAAATCGTTGAAAATAAAGTGCGAATATGATAAAATAAATAAAAACTTACCTTGTTGGAGAAAAATTATGAAAATAGCAATTTCCGTTGAATCAACCTCAGATTTAAGCAAAGAACTTTTAAAAAAATACGATATAAAAGTTATTCCATACACTATTGTTTTAGGCGATAATATGATAAAAGACGGGGATAAGACTACGGAAGAAATCTTCGAGTTCGTAGACAAAAACGGCACGTTGCCCAAAACCACCGCTCTAAACCAATTCGAATATACCGAATATTTTGAAGAACTTAAAAAGGATTACGACGCAGTAGTGCATATCGCGCTATCTAGTGGTATTACTTCATCTTGTGGCAACGCTATTCGCGCAAGTGAAGAAATGCAAAACGTTTACGTGGTAGATAGCCGTTCGCTTTCAACAGGCATAGGCTTGTTAGCAATCTACGCGCGCGAACTTGCCGATTTAGGTTTAGACCCTAAGGAAATATACGAAAAAGTTTCGAAACGAGTAGAAGCACTACAAGCTTCTTTCGTGGTTGAAAGATTAGATTATTTACATAAAGGCGGAAGATGTAGTAGCGTGCAACTTCTTGGCGCAAATTTACTAAAAATAAGACCGAGAATAGTGGTTAAAGACGGCAAGATGGGTATGGACAAAAAGTACCGTGGGTCAATGGATAAAGTTATTGCAAAATACTGCAGTGAAGTGCTAAGTGAGTTTATGACGCCCGATTTAAGCAAGGTGTTTATATCTTATACCACCGCAACTCCCGAAATGGTTTTAGAAGCACGCACGGCGTTAGAAAACGCGGGTTTTGAAAATATATATGAAGCGCACGCTGGCGGCACGATAGCAAGTCACTGTGGCGCAAACACGCTTGGGATAATTTATTTTAACGATGGAAAACAAAATTAGGACAAAATAGGAGGAATAATAAAAAATGAAAGAATTTTTTGATAAAGTGTTGGCGTTTATTACCGCAAACACGTTGCCTTGTATTATCGGTTTAGGTGCGGTAGTTCTTTTAATCGTTGCGATTATAATAATCGTTTGCGTTAACAAAAGCAAAAAGAAGGCAAATGCAAAAAAAGTAGAAATAAAACAACCTTTAGAAGAATTACAACCGACAGAAGAAACCAAAAATGAAACTTCAGTAGAAGAAACGGTTGTTAGGGGTAGCGAAAAAGTAGAAAACAAAAAGCCCGTTTCGACTAAAAAAACGGCTAAAAAGCCAGAGAAAAAACAAAAAGAATCTAAAATTTTGGCTGGCAAATGGGTGATAGAGTTTAAAAAGGATAAAGAATACCTTGCACAGTTATGCGCTTCTAACGGCGAAGTTATGTTGACTAGTGAAACTTATACCACGATAGACGGAGCAAAAGAAGGTATACAGAGCATTATAAACGGTGTAGAAAACGGCAAGTTCGTTATTTACACGGATAAAAATTCTAATTATTATTACAAACTAAAAAATTCAAACAACCGTTTGATGTGCGTCGGCGAAATATATAAATCGAAAGAACAATGCGAAAAGGCTGTTCAATCGGTTAAACGTATAGCAAAGATATCCACGCTTAGTGATAAAATAATAGAAAGTATGCAATACGTTGACTACGTGCCCGAAGTAAAAGAAGGATACGAAGCGAAAAAGGGTTTGCAAGGCAAATGGAGAATAGAGAAGAGTGAACAAGGCGCGTTTTCAGCTAAGTTGTACGCATCTAACGGCCAACTAATGCTAGCAACTGAAGAGGTTTCAAAGAAAGCAAATGCCGAAAAAGCGATTGAATCGGTTAAGAAAAATTCACTTGCAGGCAACTTTATAATCGATAAAGACAAGTTTGGAAGATTTTATTACAAGCTTCGTAACGCGCAAAAATCGGTTATATGCATAGGTGAAGCATACGAAAGTTTAGACTCGTGCATAAACGCGTTAGAATCGGTTAGAAGATTTGCCAACACCGCAATAATCGTTAGCGAATAAAAAAATAAAAATTAGTTAAAATCGTTTGACAAAGGCTAAAAAGTGTTGTATTATAATAGGGCTTAAAGAAGAAGTGACCCTTCTCGCCGACGACAATGGTTAATCGGCTCAATACTTAAAAGCCTAAACGTAAAAGGGCTAATAACGGTATTTTCAGGTTGCTTTAATTATTTAAGCAACCTGTTTTGTTTTAATCGGGGCAACCCGTGGAAAATTATTGAGAGGTAAAAAACTATCAAAAAAGAACATCAAACCAACCTTGAAATCAGGGATAGGGAAGTAAGAGTAATCGGAGAAGACGGCGAACAACTCGGTATAATGAGTGCAAGGGACGCAAACGCGATAGCAGAAGAGCGTGGGTTAGACTTGGTTAAGATATCGCCCAACGCAAATCCGCCCGTATGTAAGATTATGAACTACGGAAAATACCTTTTTGAACTTGCTAAGAAAGCGAAAGAAGCGAAAAAAAATCAAAAGGTAGTAGAAATAAAGGAAGTATGGCTATCAATGACGATAGACGTGGGCGATTTGAACGTTAAAGCAAAACAAGCGCAAAAGTTCTTGTCCGCTGGCAACAAAGTAAAGGTGTCTATAAGAATGCGTGGTAGACAAATGGCGCACGCAAACTTAGGTATAGACGTAATGGAACGTTTTTTTGAGCAAGTAAAAGACGTTGGAGTAATGGAAAAGAAACCGCTTACGGAAGGCAGGAACATTTGGATGATGCTCGTGCCCGCAAAAGCGTAACTTAAATAAAAAACAAACGGAGGGTAAAACAATGCCTAAAATGAAGACTAAAAGCGCGGCGAAAAAACGTTTTAAAGTAACCGCAACCGGCAAGATTAAAAGGGCTTGCTCAGGCAAGAACCACATTCTTACCAAGAAAGACAGAAAGAGAAAGAACAACTTGTGTGACGGTGCATACGTCGACAAAACTCAGCAAAAGACCGTAAAAACGCTGATTTACAATAAATAGACATAAAGGAGAGAAAAACTTATGCGTATTAAAAGAGGTGTTAACGCCGTAAAGAAGCGTAGAAAGATATTAAAACTCGCTAAAGGATACTGGGGCGGAAGAAGTAAAAGATATAGAGTAGCAAGAGAAGCGGTTATGAAAGCGCAACTCTATGCATACATCGGTAGAAAGAGCAGAAAGAGAGATTTCCGTTCTTTATGGATTGCAAGAATAAACGCAGCTGCAAGGCTTAGCGGTTTATCTTACAGCAAATTTATGTTCGGCTTGAAAAATGCAGGTATCACCCTTAATAGAAAGGTTCTTGCAGATATCGCTGTTAACGACGCAACGGCATTTGCAACCCTATGCGAAACGGCAAAAGCTAACTTAAAGAAGTAATAATAGTATTATTTTAAGCCTACTCATAGCGGTAGGCTTTCTTTAAATTAAAATGATTGTATCAAGACAAAACGCGCTTATAAAAAATATTCGCTCGCTTTTTGATAAAAAAAATAGAGACGACCAGGGTCTTTACCTTGTAGAAAGCGTTAAACTCGTAAACGAAGCGGTAAAAAGTCAAGACGTAACGTTATTGCTCGGTACTGAGAAAGGCATTTCTCAAATAAACGGGTATACGGGTAGGGTAGAAACGGTTAGTGACGGTATTTTTGAATACGTTTCAGCTGAAAAAACGCCCCAAGGCGTGCTTGCGATAGTAAAAAAACCGCAAAGCGTAACCGCAGAAGGCGGTAATTGTTTGTTTTTAGACGGAGTAAGCGACCCTAATAACGTTGGCGCAATAATAAGAACTTGCGCTTGTGCGGGGTATAGAGACGTTTATTTATCAAATTGTGCCGACGCGTATTCGCCAAAGACCGTGCGTGCGTCTATGGGCGGTATTTTTAGAGTTAATATTTTTTCGGGCGATAGAGAAGAGTTATACGAAAAAGTAAAGGACAAGCAAATAATAATAGCCGATATGGGTGGCAACAATGTGTTTACTACCCGAATAGACGGCGAGTTTTGCTTGGTTCTTGGTAACGAAGGTAACGGCGTTAGCGATTTTATGAAAAGTCGTGCTAACAAAACGGTTAGTATACCTATGCACAACGAGATGGAAAGTTTAAACGTTTCGGTTTCGGCAGGGATATTGATGTACAATCTAATTAAAAACGATTAAAAGGAGAAAGATATAATATGTCAGGACATAGTCACGCAGCGAATATTGCGGTAAAAAAAGCGAAAACGGACGCCGCAAAGGGTAAAATATTCACTAAAGTAGGTAGAGAAATCGCGGTTGCGGCAAAAAACAACCCAGACCCCGAAACTAACAGTAAACTCGCCGACGCAATTGCCAAAGCAAAATCGGTCAATATGCCTAACGACAATATTAAAAGATGTATTGCGAAGGCTTCGGGCGAACTTTCTGGGGACAATTACGAAGAATTGACCTATGAAGGATACGGTCCAAGCGGAAGCGCGGTTATAATCAAAGCGTTAACCGACAACAAAAACCGTACGGTAGACTACGTTAGAACGGCTATGAGAAAACACGGCGGTTCGTTAGGCAACGCAGGGTGCGTGTCGTTTACTTTTACGACTATGGGCGTTATAGTAATCGAAAGAACTCCCGAACTTGAAGAAGACGTAGTTATGGAATACGCGTTAGATGCCGGTGCGGACGATTTTATCGTAGAAGACGACGCGTTTGTTGTTAACACTTCCGTTGCAAACTTCTCGCAAGTAAGAAAGTATTTAGAAGGCAAAAACCTAAACTTCTTTTCAGCACAAATAGAAATGGTACCCCAAAACAAAATCACTTTGTCTGGGGACGAATTAGTTAAATTCAATAAACTAGTAGACGCGTTAGAAGATTTGGACGACGTTCAAAACGTTTATCACAACGTAGATTTGCCCGACGAAGAATAAAAAATTTATTTTTAATTTAAATGCATAAAAATACCTTACCTTTCCTATAATAATGTTATCGGCGGTAAGGTATTTAGTTTTTTTAATGAAAATTATTAAAATATACCGTAAAAAATTATCGTCGTTATTATAAATCCAACTTAGATTAACGACGATAATAATTATCGCAATTAATAAAAGTTGGCAAAGAAAAAGCACTTTTTTATAAAAGTGCTTTTTTGTTTTTTATAAAACTTTTGATAAAAATTCTTTCAGCCTTTCGTTTTTCGGGTTTTCAAAGAATTCCTTTGGCGAATTTTCTTCCTTTATTAGCCCTTCGTCAACGAACAAAATTCTAGAAGCAACTTCTTTAGCAAAGCCCATTTCGTGAGTTACTACAACCATGGTCATGCCTTCGTTTGCAAGGTCGGTCATAACTTTAAGAACCTCACCAACCATTTCAGGATCGAGCGCTGAAGTAGGCTCGTCAAACAACATAACGTCAGGTTCCATGGCTAGCGCTCTAACTATTGCGACACGCTGTTTCATACCACCGGAAAGTTGTGAAGGATAATCGTTAGCCCTATCTTCAAGTCCAACTTTTTTCAAAAGTTCAAGCGCCTTGCTTTTTGCTTGTTCTTCGGTCATTAATTTTAGTTTAACAGGGGCTAGGGTAATGTTTTTCAAAACGCTTAGGTTATTGAATAAGTTAAACTGTTGAAAAACCATACCTATCTTTTCACGATGTTTATTTAGCGTTTTAGCAACCGTTTTGTTTATAATTTTTTCTTCTTTAATTTGTTCTTTGTATTTCGATTTAAGTTTAGTAAGTTCTTCTAAAAGAGCGCTAACGTCTTCGCCGTGTTTTTTAGCCGTGATAATAAGCGCGTTAATTTCTTTTATCTGTTGCTTGGTAACCGAACTGTAGTTTTTGAACACGTGGCTATCGTTAAAAACGATTTCTCCACTTGAAGAAGTTTCCAAAAGGTTTAAGCATCTTAAAAAGGTAGATTTACCGCAACCCGAAGGTCCTATAATAGCAATAACGTCGCCCTTTTTAACTTCTAAATCAATGCCTTTAAGAACGTGGTTTTTGTCAAAATATTTGTTTAAGTTTTTTACGCTTATCAAAACGTTATCGTTCATTTTTCGATAGCCTCCTTTCAATCAGTTTTTGTATTAACGTTAAAAGAATAACTACTATTAAATACATAATTGCAACGGTAAAAATAAGCGCCATATAGCACGCGGGTTTGCCAAGACCCAAGTTTTCCGCAACACCCAAAAGGTCCCAAACCTGTTTGCCATTAACTCTAAGAAGAATATAGCAAACGACCGACGTTTCTTTAACCAAAATAATAATTTCGTTGAAAATAGTAGGTATAACAACCTTAATTGCTTGGGGGATAACGATCTTAAACATTGTCGTAGACCAGCTAAGTCCAAGGCTCCTGCCGGCTTCCATTTGACCTTTGTCGATAGAGTTGATACCGCTTCTAATAATTTCCGCCATATATGCGCCACTGTTAATACCGAAAGAGATAATCGGCACTAAAAGGTTGGTATCGCTATATTTAAAAGAAACCAAAATAACGCCGTACATTATTAATAATTGAACTAGCATAGGCGTTCCTCTAATAACGGTTATGTAAAGGTCTGCAAACTTATCTAAAATTTTAATAATCAAGTTGGTTTTAGGCGCGATTTTAGCCATAGAAAGCAAAACGCCTATAACAAACCCGATAACTACTGCAACAAGTGCTATAAGTAACGAAATGCCGAGGCCCTGTAAAAGAGGACCCCGGACGCTTATTACGTAATCTAATTGAGCTTTTAAATCCATTTTTATTTCCTAATTAATTAAACTATGTTACCACTGTGTTTTAAGGTTAAGAAGTCGATAACCCCGCTGTCAAACA
This sequence comes from uncultured Clostridia bacterium, assembly GCA_904501795.1. Lineage (GTDB taxonomy): Bacteria > Bacillota > Clostridia > Christensenellales > Borkfalkiaceae > UBA1259. Next base: position 216 of record CAJGCK010000030.1, on the reverse strand, counting down.
TAACTTGTAGAACTTTGTCTACTTTAGCTTTTAATTCGGTAGCGTTTTTATTAAAATATAAAACGTAGTATTCAGGGTCGTTGTCTAATTCGTAGCATTTAAGGTTGGGGTTTGCGTTGCAAATAGATAGAGCAGGAAGCATATCGATAACAACTGCACCAACTTCAGAGCCGATGTTTTGGCTTGCGATAATAGCATTGGTATATTTCATGCATT
>CAJGCK010000029.1 GCA_904501795.1 uncultured Clostridia bacterium | reverse complement strand
CCAGCTGAAATCGTTGGTTTACAAGAAGAATCAAGAAACACAGTTATCACAGGTCTTGAAATGTTCAGAAAACTTCTTGACGAAGCTCAAGCAGGTGACAACGTTGGTGCTCTTCTTCGTGGTATCGACAAAAAAGATATCGAACGTGGTCAAGTTATTGCTAAACCGGGTTCAGTTAAACCCCACACCGAATTCGAAGGTCAAGTGTATATCCTTACCAAAGAAGAAGGTGGCAGACACACTCCGTTCTTCAACAACTATCGTCCTCAATTCTATTTCAGAACTACCGACGTTACCGGTTCTATAACCCTTCCTGAAGGTGTAGAAATGGTTATGCCTGGTGACAACATTAAAATGGACGTTAAGCTTATCACTCCTATCGCTATGGAAGAAGGCTTAAGATTCGCTATCCGTGAAGGTGGTAGAACCGTAGGTTCGGGCGTTGTTTCTAAAATCGTTAAATAGTTTTAGATAAAACAAAAATTAAATAGCGTGGCAAATTGCTACGCTATTTTTTTATCTAAAATATCAAAACGCATAAAAAATAAATTATTCATAAAAAAACGAATAAAAAAGTAAATTTTGAATATTTTATATAAAAATTAAAAAATGTATACAAAAAAAGTTGACATAAAACTTTAATGAGAGTATAATTACAATCGAAAATAAAAGAGGAGAAATTAAAAATGAAGGAACAAGAAATTAAAAAAGTTGTATTAGCATATTCAGGCGGGCTTGACACCTCTATTATAATACCTTGGCTAAAAGAAAATTATAACAACTGTGAAGTAATCGCAGTTGCAGGTAACGTTGGCCAAGCAGACGAATTAGACGGCTTAGAAGAAAAGGCGTTAAAGACGGGCGCTTCTAAATTATACGTTTTAGATTTAACCGACGATTACGTTGATAACTATATTATTCCATGCGTTAAGGCTGGCGCAATTTACGAAGAATATTTGCTTGGTACTAGCCATGCACGTCCTTGTATAGCAAAAGCGCTTGCTGAAATAGCTATTAAAGAAGGGGCAGACGCAATTGCCCACGGTTGTACGGGTAAGGGTAACGACCAAGTTCGTTTCGAGTTAACGTTAAAACATTTCTGCCCGGATATGAAGATAATCGCACCTTGGCGTATATGGGATATTAAATCAAGGGAAGAAGAAATTGATTACGCAGAAGCGCATAACGTACCCTTAAAAATTAATAGGGAAACTAACTATTCTAAAGACAAAAACTTGTGGCACCTATCTCACGAAGGTTTGGATTTAGAAGACACGGGCAACGAACCTACTTACGAAAAAGAAGGTTTCTTAGAAATGGGCGTTTCACCCATAACCGCACCCGACAAACCCACGTATATTGAATTAGAATTTGATAAGGGCGTTCCCACCAAACTTAACGGCGAGAAGATGAGCGCGAAAGAAATCATTTTAAAATTAAACAAGATAGGTGGTGAAAACGGCATAGGTATTTTAGATATCGTAGAAAACAGGCTGGTTGGTATGAAATGTCGTGGTGTTTACGAAACTCCGGGTGGCGCAATTCTTTATAAAGCGCACAGTGTTTTAGAACAACTATGCTTAGATAAAATAACCATGCACGAAAAGGCGAAACTAGCAATAACTTTCGGTGAACTCGTTTATAACGGACAATGGTTCACTCCCTTGCGTGAAGCACTTTCGGCTTTCGTAGACAAAACGCAAGAAAAAGTAACTGGTAAAGTAAGACTAAAACTTTATAAAGGAAATATGATAAACGCTGGCGTTTGGAGTGACTATTCATTATACAGCGAAGAAATTGCAACTTTTGGTGAAAGTGATTATAACCAAAAAGACGCAGACGGATTTATCAACTTGTTTGGTTTGCCTATCAAAGTTCAAGCAACTGTAAACGCAAAGAACAAGAAATAATAAAAAATAATAGACAATAAAATAAGGCTGTCCTGCAATCGCAGGACAAGTTCTTATTTATTAGCGGAGAAAAAATGGCAAAGATGTGGGCAGGCGTTACTGACGGTAAAACCGAAAAAGTAGCCGACGAATTTAATTCTTCTATAAAAGTAGATAGCAAAATGTATAGCCAAGACGTTAAGGGTAGCATAGCGCACGCAATGATGCTTGGGCATAAGAACATTATATCCAAAGCTGAGGCGGAAACGCTTATCGTTAACTTACAAGCAATTTTAGAAGATATAGAAAACGGGTCGCTTAAAATAGACTATACCGAAGAAGATATTCATATGTTTATCGAACGCGTTTTAACCGAAAGGGTGGGCGAAGTTGGTAAAAAACTTCATACCGCGCGCAGTAGGAACGACCAAGTTGCACTTGATTTTAGAATGTATTTAAGAGACGGGGTTGAAACGCTTATAAAAAAGTTGGTTTTGCTTATCACGGTTATAACCGACAAAGCGGAAGAGTACAAGGACGTTATAATGCCGGGCTACACTCACTTGCAACGCGCTCAACCGATTACTTTCGGTCACCATTTGCTATCTTACGCCATGATGTTTTTACGCGATAGAGAACGTTTAACCGAAAATCTTAAACGTATAAACGTTAGCCCTATAGGTAGTTGCGCTTTGGCGGGTACTACTTACGAAACGGATAGGGAGTATGAAGCAGAGCAATTAGGGTTTAATTCTATTTGCTTAAACAGTATAGACGGCGTGTCCGATAGAGATTTTGCCGTTGAGTTTGCAAGTAACGTTGCCATAATTATGATGCACTTATCACGTTTTTGCGAAGAAATAATATTGTGGTCGAGTTGGGAGTTTAAATTTATAAAACTTTCGGATAGTTTTACGACGGGCTCGTCGATAATGCCACAAAAGAAAAATCCCGACATGGCGGAATTGATCCGTGGCAAAACGGGTAGGGTTTACGGCAATCTAATGGGTATTTTAACGGTGCTTAAAGGTTTACCGCTTGCTTATAACAAAGACATGCAAGAAGATAAAGAAGGCATTTTTGATTCGCTTGAAACGGTAAACGCATGCTTAAACGTATTCACTCCTATGCTTAAAGAAATGCAGGCGATAAAAGAAAACATGAAGAAAAAGGCGCAAGAAGGCTTTATAAACGCCACCGACCTTGCCGATTACTTGGTTAAAAAGGGCATGCCTTTCCGTTCTGCTTATAAAATTTCTGGGCAAATCGTTGCAGAATGCATAAAGAAAGGTACGATATTAGAAAACGTTAAAATAGAAGACTACAAGAAATTTAGTCCACTGTTTGACGACGACGTTTATGAACAAATAAGTTTAGAAACTTGCGTAAATAAGCGTATTTCACAAGGTGGAACTTCGGTTGCTTCCGTTGAGCATCAAATAGATTACGTTAAAGGTCAAATAAAATAATGGTAAAAGTATTTGTAGATGGTAGTGCAGGCACTACCGGATTAAGAATTAAAGAGCGACTTTCGGGTAGAGACGACGTTGAACTTTTAATTCTTCCTGAAGAATTAAGAAAGGACTTGTCCGCTCGAAAAGAAGCGTTAAATAGTGCGGACGTCGTGTTTTTGTGTTTGCCTGACGTTGCTTCGATAGAAGCGGTTTCTATGATAGAAAACAAAAGCGTTGCGGTTATAGATACGTCTACGGCGTTTAGAACGGACGGCGGTTGGGTGTACGGTTTTCCCGAAATATCTAACAACCGTGAACTAATCCGCACGTCAAAAAGGATTGCAAACCCCGGCTGTCACGCAAGCGGATTTATTGCGCTTATACAACCGCTTGTAGAAAACAAACTGATTGACGGGACAGAAAAACTGACTTGTTTTTCTCTAACGGGATATACCGGCGGTGGAAAAAAGATGATAGAAGAATACGTCTCGCCTTGTCGAAGCGAACTATTGTCCGCACCCCGTCAATACGCGTTAGGTCAACAACATAAACATCTTAAAGAGATGGCTCACGTAACAGGACTAGAAAACAAGCCGTGTTTTTGCCCGATAGTAGCGCCTTTTGATTGCGGTATGGAAGTTACCGTTCCGTTATTCAAAAGCCAGTTAAAAGGCAGTTTGGACGACGTGATTGAAATATATAAAAACAAATATACCGACGGGGTAGTAAAATTTGTTAACGACGACGAAGGTGGGTTTTTGTCCGCTTGTTCTAGAAAGGGCAAAGACGATATGACGCTTTCCGTTTACGGAAACGAAGAAAGGATACTGTTGGTATCACGATTTGATAATTTAGGCAAAGGCGCTTCGGGTTCGGCAATACAAAACATGAACGTGTTGCTTGGCATAAACGAAACCAAAGGGCTGAATATTTAGGGAGACTATAATGGAAATAATAAAAGGCGGAGTTTGTGCTCCAAAAGGATTTACGGCAAACGGAATACATTGCGGAATACGCAAAAACCACACCAAACGCGATTTAGCGTTGATATATAGCCAAGAAAAGTGCTCGTGCTCGGCAGTATATACAACCAACTTAGTTAAGGGCGCGCCACTTACGGTAACGGCGCAAAACATAAAAAACGGTTACGCGCAAGCGGTTATTATAAACAGTGGTAACGCAAACACTTGTAACGCTAACGGAGAAGAAATTGCAAACCAAACTTGCGCGCTTTTATCCAAAGAGTTGTCTATTGCAAGTGACGACGTGGTGGTGGCATCAACCGGCGTTATAGGTCAACAACTTTCAATAAAACCGTTCGAAGAGGGAATTCCGTCGCTTGTTAAGGGGCTTTCGAAAGAAGGTGAAGAACTTGCGTCCGAAGCAATTTTAACTACGGATACGGTTAAAAAGCAGGTTGCCGTAACCTTTGAAATAGACGGAAAACAGTGTACCATAGGCGGTATGGCAAAGGGAAGCGGTATGATACACCCCAACCTTGCAACCATGCTAGTGTTCATAACTACCGACGTTAAGATTTCGTCACAAATGTTAAAAGAAGCAATTTCTACCGACGTGCAAGAAACGTTTAATATGGTTAGTATAGACGGGGACACTTCTACTAACGACATGGTGGTGCTACTTGCAAACGGCATGGCAAACAATACCGAGATTACCGAAAAGAACGAAAGCTATGCAGTGTTTATGAAAGCGTTAAACACGGTAACCGTTGCGCTTTGTAAAATGATTGCGGGCGACGGCGAAGGCGCAACCAAACTCCTTGAATGTGCCGTTCGTGGCGCTAAGGATAAAGAAACGGCGAAAAAAGTTGCCAAAAGCGTTATATGTTCTAGCCTATTAAAAGCGGCAATGTTCGGTGAAGATGCTAACTGGGGCAGAGTTTTGTGCGCAATAGGGTATAGCGGAGCAAACGTTAGCGTTAATAAGATAGACGTTAGTTTTATATCCGAAAACGGCGAAGTTGCCGTTTGCAAAAACGGTAGCGGGATAGATTTTAGTGAAGATAAAGCGAAAAAAGTTCTCGGCGCAAAAGAAATAATAATAAACGTAAACTTAAACGACGGAATAGAAGAATCAACCGCTTGGGGTTGTGATTTAACTTACGATTACGTTAAAATAAACGGAGACTATCGCACTTAAAAAGGAGTAAAAGATAGATATGGATAAAAATATAACGAACGCGTTCCGCGCGGAAATACTAACGCAGGCGCTACCTTACATACAACACTATAACGGCAAGATTATAGTTGTTAAATACGGCGGGAACGCTATGGTAAACGAGACGCTTGAAGAACACGTAATGGAAGACATAGTGTTGTTGTCGTTAATAGGCGTTAAAGTAGTTCTCGTACACGGTGGTGGTCCTGAAATTTCAGAAATGATGAATAAACTCGGCAAAAAGGCTCAGTTTGTCGACGGGCTAAGAGTTACTGATAAAGAAACTGTAGACATAGTTCAAATGGTTTTAGCGGGGAAAATAAATAAATCGCTCGTTAAGTTTTTGGGCAAAAAAGGCGGAATGGCGATGGGCATTTCGGGCGCGGACGGCAAACTTATAGAATGCAGTATGAAAGATAGCCGTTTAGGTTACGTCGGCAAGATAGAAAAGGTAAATATTCGCCCCGTTGAAGTATTGCTTGAAAAGGGCTATATTCCCGTAGTAAGCACTATCGGTTGTGACGCCGAAGGCAATACGTATAACATCAACGGCGACACGGCAGCCGCGTATCTAGCGGGCGCACTCGGTGCGGAAAGTCTAATTATGATGACGGACATTGACGGAATATTAAGAGATAAAGACGACGCTTCGACGCTTATTTCTCAGTTAACCGTGAAAGAAGCTAAGCAACTTTACAAAGACGGCGTGATAAGTGGTGGAATGATACCAAAAGTAGATTGTTGTATAGAAGCCATCAACCACGGTGTTAAACAAGTGGTTATTCTAGACGGTCGTGTACCGCACGCCGTTTTAATGGAAACGTTAACCGACGAAGGTGCGGGTACTCTCGTTAAAGGTGACGAATAATGGACAACGTTTTTTTAATAGATAAAGAATACGTCGCAAACACCTACGCGCGCTTTCCCGTTCAAATAGTAAGCGGAAAAGGCTCTACGTTAAAGGACGTAAACGGAAAAAAATATATAGATATGGGCACGGGGATAGGCGTAACGGCGCTTGGCACTGCTAATCGCAAATGGAAAAAGGCGGTGAAAAGCCAAATAAACCGTTTTCAACACGTGTCTAACTTGTATTACAGTGAGCCTTGCGCTCTTCTTGCTAAAACGTTAGTGGAGAGAACGGGGCTAAAAAAAGTATTCTTTTCTAACTCTGGTGCAGAAGCCAACGAATGCGCCATTAAAGTGTGCCGTAAATACGGTGTGGAGAAAAAGGGCGTAACCGCGTTCAATATAATAACGCTTAAAAACAGTTTTCACGGCAGGACGATAACCACGTTGTCGGCAACGGGACAAGACTGTTTTCATAAAGATTTCACTCCGCTGACTGAAGGCTTTTCATACGCTAACGCAAATGATTTTGAAAGTGTAAAAGCGCTAGTTAACAAAAATACCGTTGCTATAATGATAGAACTCGTTCAGGGCGAAGGCGGAGTAGTTGCGCTAGAGCAAGATTTCGTTACTAAAATAGACAAACTTTGCAAAGAAAAGGATATTTTGCTTGTCGTAGATGAAGTTCAAACGGGCAATGGAAGAACGGGTAAATTATATTCTTATATGCATTACGGCATTTTGCCAGACGTTGTAACTACGGCAAAAGGCTTAGGCGGTGGATTGCCTATCGGTGCTTGTATAATGGGCGAAAAGGTAGAAAAAACTCTCTCGTTTGGCGATCACGGTTCAACCTATGGTGGAAACCCCGTTGCATGTGCAGGCGCGCTAGCGGTTTTGGGCGAACTAAACGAAACGTTTTTAGATAACGTCAATAAAAAGAGTCAATATATATTTAATTCATTGAAAGATGCAAAAGGCGTAGTTTCGGTAACGGGAAAAGGGCTTATGATAGGTATTAAAACCGAAAAAGATGCAAGAACGGTAGTAAACGAGTGTTTACAAAGGGGTGTTTTGTGCCTTACGGCAAAGGATAAAATAAGATTATTACCCGCGCTAAATATTTCACAAAAACAATTAGAAAAGGCAATTAACGTTATAAAAGAAGTAATAGGAAAGGAGTAAAAATGAATTTAAAAGGCAAAAATTTTCTTAAACTTTTAGATTTTTCACCCGAAGAAATTAACTATTTAATAAATATGGCAAGCACGCTTAAACTACAAAAAAAGCAAAACATACCACATAGGGTTTTGCAAGGCAAGTCGGTGGCTCTCATCTTTGAAAAAACGAGTACGAGAACGCGTTGCAGTTTTGAAGTGGCTTGCTCGGATTTAGGCATGACGACCACTTATTTAGATCCTAGTGGCTCTCAAATCGGCAAGAAAGAAAGTATCGCCGATACCGCGCGTGTTCTTGGCAGACTTTACGACGGGATAGAATACCGTGGTTACGGTCAAGAAATTGTTGAAGAACTTGCAAAGCATGCAAACGTTCCCGTTTGGAACGGGCTAACCAACGAGTTTCACCCCACGCAAATACTTGCAGACTTTTTAACTATAAAAGAAAAACTTGGCGCTCTTTCGGGCAAAAAACTCGTTTATATGGGTGATGCGCGATACAATATGGGTAATTCTCTAATGGTTGGTTGCGCAAAAATGGGTATGCACTTCGTTGCGTGCGCACCGAAAGAATATTTCCCTAACGAAGATTTAGTAAATGAATGCTTAAAAATAGCAAACGAAACGGGCGCTAAATTAGAATTTATTTCAAACCCCAATTTAGCAACTAAAAACGCCGACGTTATATATACGGACGTTTGGGTTTCTATGGGCGAGCCGGATAGTGTTTGGGAAGAGCGTATTGCAAAATTATTGCCATATCAAGTAAACGCAAAACTAATGAAGAACGCAAAAAAATCTTGCGTGTTTATGCACTGTTTGCCCGCTTTTCACGATTTAGGTACGACTATTGGCAAACAAATAGAACAAAAATTCAATATTTCTGCTATGGAAGTAACGGACGAAGTGTTCGAGAGCGAGCAATCAATAGTGTTCGATCAAGCTGAGAATAGAATGCACACCATAAAAGCCGTTATGAAAGCAACTTTATACGGTGAGTAAAATGTTTTTAGAAAATAGAAAGGTTTTTTTAACGGGTGGCAGTGGCGGAATAGGTAGAGAAATCGCCCTAACGCTTGCCAAAGAAGGCGCTGAAATTATTTTGTTCGGCGGTAATAACAAAGCAAAACTTGAAGCAACGAAAAATGCGATTTTAAGCATCGGTGGGAAATGCGAATATTTTTCGTTTAACCTAACTGACGATACCGCACTTTTTGAAAATTTTGAAAAGGCGGTAGCCAAAACGGGCGGAATAGACGTTCTAATCAACAACGCGGGTCTTGCTTTTAACGAAAGTGTTGAAACAACGGCGATAGAAACGCTAGATAAAATAATGGCGATAAATTTTAGAGTGCCGTATATATTGTGCCAAAAATCGTTGCCGTACTTAAAAAAATCTAATAGGGCTAGCATAATTAATATATGTTCGGTGGTGTCGCACGCAGGTTACGAAAACCAAAGCGCGTATACGGCGTCAAAACACGCTTTGCTCGGTTTTACAAAAGCACTAGCGAGCGAAGTGTATAAAGAAAATATACGCACACACGCAATATCGCCTGGTGGAGTGTTCACCGATATGATAAAGATTTCTCGTCCTGACCTAACGGGTGAAGGTATGATTGCTCCGCAAGAGATTGCCGATATAGTTGCGTTCTTATTAAAGAACCGTGGCAACGCGGTTATAGATGAAATAATCGTTCACCGAGTAAATAAAACCCCATTTTTAGTATAAATAACTCCGCACTCGCAAAAAAATAAGCGAGCGCGGAATTTTTTTTGTAAATTTTTGTCATTAAAGTCTTGAAAAATAAAAATCGTGTGGTTAAATTAACTAAAAAAAGGAGAAAAAACCAAAATGATTTTTTATTTTGACGGCTCGGGCAACGCAATAAAGGGCGTGTCTGAGAAAGTATATCAAGGCTCTAATAGAGCAAACACAGTGTATTTCGTATGCCCGTTATCAAAAACAAACGTAATAACGGTGTCTTTCGAACTGCCCGATAAAACGGTTAGTGGTATGAGAGAGATGAAACTTCTTACCGAAAACGGACTAGACAAGGTAGTAGATGAAAACGGAAACGTATTCAATATGTGGTCTTACGAAATCCCTTCCGTTATAACCGAACAGTCGGGCGCGGTAACCGTTCAGTTTTACGCATATACTGATAGCGGAGAAAAAATAGCCACCGCAAGCAACGTGTTTACAGTAGAAAAGGGCGTGCCACCACTAGAAGAAGAACCAGACGACGTTTATGGAGAAATAATAAATAACATTTCTCAAATACAATCACAATGTGAACAATTACAAACTGAAAAGCGCGATATAGAAAGTGGAGTTTCGGGTAAAACAATGCTTTATTCCGTTGACAAAAACGGCAATCAAACGTTAACCGAATGCTCGATATCTACTGCAGAAGGCGTGGTGCCCGTAAGAGATAATAATGGTTATTTTAAGGTTGGCGTTCAAGAAGGGAATGTTATAATTAGACCTTCAAATCCGTTAGACGTAGTTAACGTATATTACGTTCAAGAAAAAATAGACGAAGCGTTCAATGAAGCAATTAATATAGACGCTACCGTGTATAGACACAATATTTTAATAGAAATAACGAATGGTACAGCCGAAGAAGACGATACTACAAGTAGTATCAAGGTACGATTTAGTTTTACGAACGAAACCAACGAAAAATATAATTCACTTCTTGGATTATTGGATGGTTTAACCGAAGATATTCTTCCCGTAGTTTCATGCTCGGGGTATTACTATAACGGCGAAAAATACTATCCTGTAATTTTTACAACTGTCGAGATGACAAATAGCACCGTAATAATAACCATTTTAACTGAAAGTGGCGAGCAAAGTAAAACTTATCGTGCAGTGTATGATATTTCAGACCATGTTACTAAAAGTTATATTTATAATGGTTAATAACGAACTAAAATCCAATAATCACCAACAAAAACAAAAAGCGCAACGTTAATCGATGCGCTTTAAGGGGCAAGGCGTGGCAGTATGCCACGCCTTTTCTCTATTTATATAGATTTATTATATTCTTTTTCTTTTGTTTGGCGTATTGATAGGCGACCGCCGTCCCGCTTTTAGGTTGATAGGTAGAAATCGATTTTCGGCAAAGTTTTCTTTCTGGCGGGGCGTAGTTCTCGTTATAATAAAAAACGCAAAAATCACTATCATTAATCATGGCTTGGTTTCTTTCTACGTAAGAAGCCCTGCCTGCGTTTTCTAACCCGCAAGGCATTATGGTATCGTCGTAATTATTTAAAAGAAATTCTCTATAACAGTCGTTTATAAAAGGGTAGTGTGAACGAACGTAAATACGCTTAACGTCGGGAAATTCGTTTTTAAGTTCCGTTACGATATCTAGGCATAAATAGTCGAAGCCACTTCTACTGCCAAACAAAAAAGTTTTAACCTTTTGTTCTTTTATAAGTTGCAAAATAGTTTCTTCTAATTTTTCACGTAATTTTGGCGTCTCTTCTGTGTTTCTGTGCCCGATAAAACAACAGGTTTTCATACTAACCCCCTAAAAAGAAAAACCGCTTTAAACAAAGTATTGTTTTCAAACGGCTTATATTTTTGATTAAGTTTATTAAAAAAATGCCGTATACCTTACGATACACGGCAAATATAGAATATACCTTTCTCGTAAGTTTGCTACAACTTTTTTTAGCTACAATTCAGTAATTATTATAATCACGGATTTTGTAAAACGATATTAGATATAATCCTATCAAGATTATATCCGTGATTTAAAATATAAATAATTATTAATAAATTGTAGCTTTTTACAAAAAACTAAAAAAATTTGTAGCGTATTTATTATATGCAATTTTTTAAAAAATGTCAACGTTAAACGCAAAAACGCTATAAAAATATAAAAACGCATTGAATGTTCAATGCGTTTTTTGTTAAATCCCGTTAAAATTTTTGTATTGCGTCGGCGTAAACGAAGTGTATTTTTTAAACGTTTTGCAAAAATAGTTGGGCGTGTCAAAAGCGAGCATAAGCGAAATTTCTTTAACCGAATAGTTAGAATTTTTTATCAAAGACTTAGCCTTTTCAATTTTTAGAATATTAAAATATTCTATCACACCTTTGCCCGTATGCTTTTTGAATTCCCTAAAAACGTACGCTTTACTGTAATTAACAGCCTTGCACACGTCGTCGATAGAGATTTTTTTATTGACGTTATCGGTCAAAAAATCGTAAACGTCTTTAATCAGTTTACTATCTATTTCGTCCTTTTTTAAGAACAAGTTTTTACCGCCGTTTTCTTCTAAAACCGAACGTATTAGGTTTATTAGCAAAATTTCTAGGCAGTTTTTAATGGTTTGTTCTCCGCCAAGAAGTGGGTTTTTAACGAGTTCTAACTTGGTTAAATAGGGGTCGAAACGGTGAATATCAAAGGTCTTTTTGCTCTCTTCGGCAATAGAATAGATAAGATAGAAATACTTTTTGTCGATATTTATTATTTTATCGATAAAAAAATTAACCGCTTCGGAAGAACAGTCGAACGTGATTATAAAAATCTTCGGCTCGTCCACTCCGTTTGCTTTTAACGAGTGAAACTGGTTGGGCTTATGAAAAACCGCTTGACCTTGCTCTAAATTAACGTCGCCCTTTTCTCGTGTGGAAATTATAACGCTACCCTTTTCAACAAAAACCATCTCCCAAAAGTTATGTTTTTCCCCACCAAAATAAAAATTCTTATTCAGTTTCGAATAGTGTATGGTTACGATTTTATTTATAACTAACAACTTTTCTAATTTATGCTTAAAATACTTCGCCATACAAAGAGTATAACATAATTTACAAAATAAAACAAGTAGATTATTTTACTCTTTTTGTATATTATAAGATATTGTAATATAACGAGTATTGTTTTAAAGTATAATAAAAAGCAAAATAAGGAGTGTTATATGAGAATACTTGCGATAGGCGCTCACCCAGACGATATTGAAATTGCTTGTTCTGGAACGCTTGCTAAATGCGTTGCTAGGGGAGATACCGTTATAGTTTGTCACGCTTCTAGCGGAAACTTAGGACACGTTATAATTCCACCGGAAGAGTTAAAAGTTATGCGCGCTAACGAAGCGAAAAAGGCAGGCTCGCTTGCTGGTATAGAAGTTATTTGGGGCGGGTTTGACGATTTAGAGATTTATGAAAACAATCGTGAAGCGCGTGACAAGATGGTAGACGTTATAAGATACGCTAACCCCGACCTTATTATCACGCACGACCCTGACGACTATATGCCCGACCACACTTCAGTTTCTAAACTAGTGTTCGACGCGTCGTTTACGGCAACCTTGCCCAACTATAAATGTAGCGTTCATAGGTTTACTAAGGACGATACGCCCGCTAAACTTGTTCCTATATACTATATGGACACGCTTGCGGGGGTTAACTTTAACCCCACTATGTTCGTTGACGTTACCGACACCATAGACTTAAAAATCGAAATGCTAAATTGTCACGAAAGTCAAATAGTTTGGATGCGTGACCACGACCACATAGATTTTTGCGATATGGTAAGAACGTGTTCTCGTTATCGTGGCTATCAATGTGGCGCTGATTACGCAGAAGGGTTCCGTCAATGCCAAGTATATCTAAAAGGGACTACGGATAAGTTGTTGCCGTAGAATAGGGTAAACAAAAGTTTAGGTGGCGGTGGCGCTATAATGGACTTAGGGGTGCATTGTATCGAACTTATCGAATACCTTTTAGACGACGAGATAGAAGACGTAAAAGCCTTTTATTCCACCAAAACGTTTAGTTACGAAGTGGAAGACGGCGGTGTCGTTATATTCAAAACCAAAAAGGGAACGCTTGGGCATATAGACGTTAACTTTAATATTCCCGACACGGCTTCGGAAAGCAAGTTAGAACTATACGGCGACAAGGGGTATATCATTTGCACGAACACTCTTGCCCAAGAAGAAAAAGGGGTTATGAAACACCTTTATTTGCCACAAGGCGATTACGACGCAAGCCAGAATAGAACGACTAACGAGCCGACCGAATACTTTGGCGAAAACGGTGATATTTACCTAAAACAAATACAAAACTTTATAGAAACTGTAAAAAGCGGTAAAACCGATTATTTCTATACCGAACGCGCAGTTCACGTCCAAGAGATAATCGACAAAATATATAATCAATAAAAAGGAGAATGTTATGGATTTTAATTCAACTGTAAAAGGAAGTTTATTAGAAGGGTTTTACCCTGAAGGCTGGGATTTTAAGAAGATAGACGAAATATGTTCTAATCCACCCGAAAAAGTGTTCGAAAGACAAGCGTTTTGGAACGAAAAATTTGAACCACAAATGTGCGACAACGTTGCTGAATTCGACGTTAAGATGGGCCACGAAATCGCAAACGAAATCAAAAAGGCAAGAGAAAGAAATGAAGAAATTGCTTTTATTTTACCCGTAGGACCTATGGGAATGTACAAGTGGGCGGTATACTTTTTGAAACAATGGAACGTTTGTTGCTCGCACGTTCACTGCTTTAATATGGACGAATGGGCTGACGGAGAAGGCAACACCATTACGGGCGAAGCTTCTTTCCAAACCACGATGGAAAACGCTTTCTATAACCCGCTTGGCGAACTAACCGTTCCTAAGAGCCAACGTAATTTTGCAACCAAAGACAATTTACCGAGCTACCCCGAAAAGATTTTAGGCTTAAAGGCTAGGGGCGTTAAACTCGTTTTAGTTTACGGCATAGGTAGAATGTGCCATATCGCTTTCTGGGAACCACAATTCGGTAGCGAATTTGCTTCGGATGAAGAATGGTTAAAGCAACCTTATAGAATCGGCGCAAAACTCCACCCGCTTACTATTGAACAAAACGCAATCACTTCGTTTAGAAGTAGAACTAGTATGGTTCCTTGCAGAGCAAACACCATAGGCCCTGGCTTAATGTTCAAAGCAGACTATGCAATCGGTGGTGCGGACGGCGTATTCTCAAGGGGTATGCAATGGCAAGGCATGAGTTTTTGGATGACTTTGCGTTATGCTCCGTCGCGTTTCGTTACTTCAAGCTTTATTCCCACCATACCTGGCAAATTATTCTTCTTGAAAGAACTTGCTGGTCCGCTTTGCCCCGACGTTAACTAATATGACCGAAAGAGAAAAAGCGCTTAGCGGAATGCTTTATTCTCCAAAGGACGCCGAGCTTAGAAAATTGCATTTAAGGGTTAAAAAACTCTTTGGAAAATACAATTCGCTTTGCCCGTCGAACGAGAAAAGGCAAAATAAACTCATAAAAAAGATTTTGGGTAGCACTGGTGAGAATATAAGGGTTCAACCACCGTTTTATTGCGACTATGGTGTAAACATTTCCGTTGGTGAAAATTTCTTTGCCAACTATGGTTGCACTATATTAGACGTAAATAGGGTAATGATAGGCAAAAACTGTATGTTAGCGCCTCACGTTTGCATATACTCGGCAACTCACCCCGTTCGCGCTGAAGAACGTTATCTCGGCGTAGAATTAGGTCTTCCCGTAACCATAGGCGATAATTGTTGGATAGGCGGTAACGCCGTAATTTTACCCGGTGTTACGCTGGGCAACAACGTAGTCGTAGGCGCGGGCGCCGTCGTAACTAAAAGTTTTGGCGACAACGTGGTTATTGCGGGCAACCCTGCTAAAATAATTAAACAATTATAAAAAATTTCACCAAGCGGAAACGTTTGGTGTTTTTTTATTAGGTTTTCACAAGTAAAAAATTTGATTTGGTACTTGACTAATGGTGGCGTTTTATTGTAATCTAAAAGAAGTAAATCTTTTACCTTACGGTAAAATCTTTGCAAAACCATCGTTTTGCCGTAAAAACTGTCGTTTTTACACTTCAAGTTTGAAACACGGCGAAGTTATCGCTCCTTGTAAACAAAGCGCTAACTTCTT
>CAJGCK010000028.1 GCA_904501795.1 uncultured Clostridia bacterium | reverse complement strand
GCCGTTACTATATAATCGTCTAACGACAAGGTTACCGCTAACATAAAGCCAGCAAATACACCAGGTAAAATCTCAGGCAAAACAACTTTGAACAATGCTTGCGTAGGCGTTGCACCTAAGTCTAAAGCCGCTTCGTATAGGCTTGAATCCATTTGTTTAAGTTTTGGCATAACAGATAATACAACGAAAGGCGCAGATAATAATACATGCCCAACGTATAAACCAAACATCGAGCGATGCGACATTCCAAGTATCATAAATAACATTACAAGCGCACAAGCCGTCACTACTTCGGAGTTAACCACGGGAATTTGAGAGAGCCCTTTAACACCTTTACCAAGTTTGCCTTTGCTATAATATATACCTATAGCACCTAAAGTGCCTAAAATCGTTGCAATAATAGAAGACACAACCGCTAAAACTACGGTGTTTAAAACAACGTCTTTAATCTCGTGCAACTTCTTATACCAAACTAGTGAAAAACTTTCCCATACGCCTATGGTTTTGCCTTGGTTAAAGCTATATATTACTAAAATAAAAATCGGTATGTATATAAATGCTAAAACTAAAAACACGTATCCGCGAGAAAAAAATTTTTTTATCATAGATTTGTCCCCCTAACAGATTCGTCCCCTTTAAACCCACCTGTTACAAGCATTGTTACGAATAATATAATAAGCATTATAAGTGAAATCGTAGCCCCGCCGTTAACGTTGGTCATTGTACCGTTTTCTCCAAGGAAGCACCAAGCAATTAGTTTGCCTATAACGGTAAAGCCCGTACTACCGCTAAACGAATCGGTAATAACGTAACAACTCATAACGGGTAAAAACACCATCATAGCACCACTAATAATCCCTGGAACCGACAACGGCAAAGTAACGTTTTTAAACACCCTAATTTTGCCCGCGCCAAGATCGGACGCCGCTTCTTCTAAACTTTTATCCATTTTAATTAAAGTTGAGTAAAGTGGCAAAATCATAAACGGCAAATAGTCGTAAGTTAAGCCTATAATATTTGCAAAAGAGCCAAGCGGAATTCCTATTAAACTCAAAAGTTCTTTCATCGCCATCGCTCTTAACACGAAATTTATCCACATCGGCATTATAAAAAGCAATAATAAAATAAATGCTATTTTACGGCTCATTCTTGATAGAATATACGCTACGGGATATGCGATAAGAAGGCAAATTAACGTTACTACTAAACTAACCAAAATACTTATTAGTAAAGTGCTAATTTTAGTTGTGTCAGTAAAAAAATCTATAAAGTTAACGAACGTAAAGTTACCGTTTTTGTCTACAAAAGCGTAATAAACTATAAGGAGCAACGGTATCAATACGAACATTATTAAAAATAACGCGTAAGGAATACAAAGTTGATTTCTTGAGAAAGAAAACTTAAATCTACTTTTCTTTACGGTATTTAAATCTTTAAAGTTGTTTTCTTTCGTCATCTTTTAATCTCCTGTTTTAGAGATAGTTTGATTTTATCTTTAGGGATTATTACAGATACCCTATCGTTTTCGTTCCAAGTATCTTCAGTATCAAAAACAAAATCTTCTTCGTTTTCATCAGTACGAACTATAAGTTGATAGTGGTCGCCTTTATATATCATTGAAATAATGTTGCCCATAACCCCACCGATATCTTGTTCGTCACTAATTTCAATATCTTTAAGTCCAACTTCAACGTCTACGTCAACGTCGGTAAGATCTATTTTCTCACCATCAGACGTAATTACGTAACCGTCTTCATCTAAAATAGAGCCCGGGTACAACTGAGTTACGTCGCATTCAAACTCGCCGTCACCAAAACAAACGGTATTCTTCTTGGTGATATAACCTTCGTACTTGTTTGAAGAAAATTCTTTTTCCATTATATGAATATCTTCAGGCTTAATAATTAGTCCAACTGTTTCACCCACTTTCTTTTCGATAGTGTCTTGAATTACTACTTCGGACTTGCCAACTTGCATTACCATTTCGTAATGAACGCCCTTAAATATAGAACTAATAATTTTGCCTTTTACTTGCCCGTTTTCAACGTCGGTTAACAAAACGTCTTCGGGTCGAACGACAACGTCAACTTTTTCATTTTTGGGGTAATCATCTACACAATCAAAGTTGTTGCCGATAAATTTAACCTTTTTGTTACCGACCATCGTGCCACTAAATATATTGCTATCGCCTATAAAGTCGGCAACAAAAGAGTTCTTAGGCTCGTTATATATGTCGGTCGGTGTGCCTATTTGTTGAATTATACCGTCTTTCATAACCACAATCGTATCACTCATAGTAAGCGCTTCTTCTTGGTCGTGCGTTACGTAAATAAACGTTATACCTAATTTGCGATGCATCTCTTTTAGCTCAAGTTGCATGTCCTTTCTCATCTTTAAATCAAGGGCGCCAAGTGGCTCGTCTAAAAGCAAAATTTGTGGCTCGTTAACGATTGCTCTTGCTATTGCGACCCTTTGTTGTTGACCACCCGACAAGGTAGAAACGCTTCTCTTTTCAAAACCTTCTAAATCAACGATTTTTAACGCCTTTTCAACCTTTTGATTTATCTCGTGTTTCTTTAATTTTTCTATCTTTTGAATAGTTTCGCCCTTAGCATTTTCGTAAGTTACTTTTATCTTTTTTAATTTGAGACCAAAAGCAACGTTTTCATATACGTTAAGGTGCGGAAAAAGTGCATATCTTTGAAAAACCGTATTAATAGGTCTTTTATTCGGTGGTAAATCGCTTATATCTTTTCCGTTAAGTAAAATTTTACCAGAACTAGGTTTATCAAAACCCGCAATCATTCTTAAAGTAGTAGTTTTACCACAACCACTAGGCCCTAAAAAAGTGATAAATTCGCCCTTTCTTACGTATAAAGATACGTTGTCCACAGCAAGAACACCGTCTTCAAATTCTCTACTAATCCCTATCAATTCAATAATTTTTTCGCTATTAATCATAATAACTCCTATATCTTAAGTGTTTAATTTGCTTTATTAAAACTCAGGCGGTGACGACACCCAAATAAATTCAGCTTTTTTATCCGTGTGGTTAAAAATTTGGTGAAGTTTGTTTGCTGTATAATAAAAACTTTCGCCCTTTTTTACCTTTACTTTTTTCTTGCCCACAACAAGAACGATTTCACCTTTTAATACGTACCCAAACTCTTCTCCTTCGTGCGGAACGTCTTCATCCGTACTGCAACCTGGTTTAAGCGACATGTGTACGGGCTCCATCGCGTTTTTTAACGAATTTGGAACTAACCATTTTAGCACGTACCCTTCCGTCTCCTTTTCGTTAAACTCGTTTTTAGAAAACTTGATTTTCTCTTCGTAATCGGTTTCCGAAAAAAAGTCTTTCAAATTCGTTCCAAGTGTTGAAAGTATATCTATTAGCGTTGCAATAGACGGACTTGTCAAGTCGTTTTCTAATTGCGAAATGTACCCTTTCGTCAACTCGCACCTATCCGCAAGCTCTTCTTGCGTCAACTCCATAGCAAGTCGAAGTTCTTTAATCTTTTCACCTAAAATCATTTTTCAATCCTTAAAATTTTATTTAAGTTTAGCAAATTTTAACAAAAAGTTTAATAAAGTTAAACAAAAATTATAATATAAATTATATATATTTTTATACTATTGTCAATCGATTTTATAGCATTTTTTAAAAAAATTTTTCGCCAATAAAATCACTTGATTTTAAATCGGCGAAAACGCTTGATTTTTACTTATTATTTTATTAAAATATTTTTTAATAATTTTGCTTAATTATAACACGGAAGTTCCTATTTTACGAACTTTAAGTGGCAACACGTTGTCAACGCCGAAAATTTTTGAAACGTTCTTTATAAAATATTCAAGTTCGTTATTTTTTACAACGTTTAAAATAGTGCCCGCAAAACCACCGCCGTGAACCCTATTTGCGCCATCGTTTAAGAATTTTTCACAAACGGAAAGGGCTTTTGGAATAGGTTGATATACACTCCCAGAAACGTAACAATTTTGAAGTTTAATCATAGAACTAATACCTGATTTTTTAATACAGCTTAAAAAAGTTTCATAGTCGTTATTTGTTAATGCATTACAAATTTTGTCAACTCGCTTGTTCTCTTCAAAAAAGTGTATTGCTCTTAATATCGCCCTATCGTTAACCGACTTGGTAAGCGAAGGTAAATTATCATAAAAAACTTTTTCATCAACTTCAATCAATTTGTTTTTGTTAAAGAATTTGGCAACGGAAAACATTTCGTTTGGAATTGATGCGTATTCGCTTGTTAAATTAGCGTGGCTACCGCCCGTATTGATTAAAACAAGCGTAAAATCTTTTAGTTGATTATCTACGTTTTCTACTAAAATTTTACCGTCGGTTTTAAAATCCATTTTTTTTAAACCACCGTATGCAATTGCCGTTTGGTCAAGCAAACCGCATGGTTTTTTAAATATTCCCTTTCAGCAAATTGAGAAATTAGAGCTTTAGTCGAATCATCTACCAAACCGTCGTTATATAAAAAGTTAAGTATCTCACAAATCAACACTTCAAAAGACGCTGAAGAAGAAATCCCCGCGCCACCTAAAACGTTACTAGTTATACACGCTGAAAAACCACCGACTTTATAACCACGATTTTTTAGTCCAACCACAACACCGCGAACGAGCGCGTTTGAAGTTGAGGGTGGTTCAATCTCAGGCCCAAGCACGTCAACTATTATGTCCCTATAACCTTCAGATTTAATTTTGATAACGTTTTCATCGTTTTTCATGAAAAATGCAAGAGTATCTAAACTGATACCACACGCCAAAACCTTTCCACCGTTGTGGTCGGTATGGTTGCCACAAAGTTCTACCCTACCGCTTGACGATGCAACGAAAGCTTGTTTATAACCAAAACTATTCTTAAATTTTTCAAAAGTAGTAAAATATCTGTTTTGTTGATAAACGTTATTTTCACCGTACAACAAATCAAATTCGTTAAAAAGATTTTTTACGTTTTCGCAAGGATTTTTCATATAAAACCACTGGTTTTTTTATAAATTATACCACCTATTTTTTATCTTGTAAACTTTTCAACTAAACTTTATTGAGTACTGCTTAAAATTAAACATTTTTTATTAATTTGTTGACTAATTTTATTATATATTATATAATTAATATAATTTTTATCACACGGAGGCTAAATTAATAATGGACTTTAAGAAAGTGGAAAGAAAGTGGCAAAAATACTGGGAAAAAGAAAAAATTAACGCATTTAATTTTAAGAATACTGACAAAAAATATTACTGCTTAGAAATGTTTTCGTATCCCTCAGGCGCTAAACTTCACCTTGGGCACTGGTATAACTATGGCCCAACCGATAGTTTCGTTCGCTATAAAAAAATGAAGGGATATGAAGTATTTCAACCCATGGGTTTTGACGCTTTTGGGTTGCCTGCAGAAAATTTTGCTATTAAAACGGGTATCCACCCCAAAGAATCCACTGACAAAAATATTGCAAACATGGAAGTTACGCTCAAAGAAATGGGCGCAATGTTCGACTGGTCGCAAGAAATAATTACTTGTGAAGAAGATTACTATAAATGGACGCAATGGTTGTTTTTAAAACTTTATGAAAAAGGCTTGGCATACCGTAAAGAAGCGCCTGTTAACTGGTGCCCTAGTTGTAAAACCGTGCTTGCTAACGAACAAGTTATTAACGGCGAATGCGAAAGATGTAACTCCGTTGTTGTAAAAAAAGATTTAACACAATGGTTCTTTAAAATTACCGACTACGCTGAAGAATTATTACAAGGCCTTGACACAATCGACTGGCCCGAAAAAACTAAATTAATGCAAAAAAACTGGATAGGCAAATCTACTGGTGGAGAAATTGAATTTACCGCAGTTAGTGGCGATAAATTTAAGGTATTTACCACCCGCGCCGATACCCTATTCGGTGTTTCTTACGTAGTTCTTGCGCCCGAACACCCGCTTGTTAAAAAATTAACTAGCGACGCGCAAAGAAAAGCGGTTGAAGAATACGTGTTTGAAACTTCTAAAACAAATGAAATTGATAGGTTATCGACTACTCGTGAAAAAACCGGTGTGTATATCGGTCACGACGCTATAAACCCCATTAACGGCAAAAAAGTGCCTATCTACGTTGCCGATTACGTTTTATATTCTTACGGTACGGGCGCAGTTATGGGCGTTCCTTCTCATGATGAAAGAGATTTTGCTTTTGCTAAAAAATATTCTTTGCCTATTAATAGGGTTATCAAAGGAATTAACTGCGACGATACCCTGCCCTTTACCGAAGACGGCATAGTTATAAACAGTTTAGGCTTTGACGGTATGACTAGCGAAGAGGCTAGAAAGGCTATTATTAACTCACTAGTTAAAAAGAACGTTGGAGAACATAAAACCAACTATAGATTAAGAGACTGGTTGGTTTCAAGACAAAGATATTGGGGCGCACCTATTCCCGTTATTCACTGTGAAAAATGTGGCGCAGTTCCCGTACCTTATCAAGATTTACCCGTTAAACTTCCTATGGACGTTGAATTTACGCCTGACGGGGAATCACCGCTCGCTAAACACAAAGGCTTTATGAACGTTAAATGTCCCGTTTGCGGTGGAGACGCGCATAGAGACCCCGACACGCTTGATACGTTCGTTTGCTCAAGCTGGTATTATTTAAGATATCCTGACGCACATAACGACGATATGCCGTTCAACCCTGATATCATTAATAAAATGCTTCCCGTAGACAAATACGTTGGTGGTGCTGAACACGCTTGCATGCACTTATTATACGCAAGATTTATAACGAAAGCACTTAGGGATATGGGATATCTCAAGTTTGACGAGCCGTTCAAATCGCTTGTTCACCAAGGTGTTATTTTAGGACCAGACGGACAAAGAATGAGTAAGTCTAAAGGCAACGTTATCGCGCCCGACCCATACGTTGAACAATACGGTTCAGACGTTTTAAGGTTGTATTTGATGTTTGGCTTCTCGTACACCGAAGGTGGACCTTGGAACGAAGACGGATTTAAGGCTATTATGAAATTCTTAGACCGTATAGAAAGATTAGCTAATAAGATTACTTCCCTTCCCAACAACAAAAACAAGGCTATTAATAGTGCGGAAAAAGATTTGCTTTATGCAACCAACTACGCTATTAAAGAAGTTGATGCAGATATGGACAAGTTCTCGTTTAACACGGCTGTTGCTAGACTTATGGAACTTCTTAACGCTCTTACTAAGTACGATACCGCTTGCGAAGTTAAAAACAACGCAGTATTCACCGATTGCTTTAAGAAATTTATTCTTCTTTTAGCACCCTGCGCTCCGCATTTTGCTGAAGAAATATGGCAAGAACTAGGCTGTAGTTCTTCTATCTTCCACGTTAAATATCCTGTATTCGATGAAAGCGCCTTAGTTAAAGACGAAGTTGAAGTTGCAGTTCAAATTAATAGCAAAATTAAAGCAAAATTACTACTTAAAAACAATGCGGACGAGCAAACTATTAGAGAAATCATTTTTTCCGACGAAAAACTTAAAGCGGAAATTAATGGTAGAGAAATTAAAAAACTTATTATCGTTCCTAATAGATTAATTAACGTTATTGTATAAACAAAATATAAATTATTTTAGGTAACGGCAAAAATGCAGTTACCTTATAATTTTAATTTTTTTAAGGAATTATTGATGAAAGAAAATAATTTAACAGCTAAAGACTTGAATTTTGAACCTTTTTCACCTGATATTGAAAACGGACTAAGCGCAGATCAAGTTCAAAAACGAAAAGAACAAGGACTGATTAACCATGTTTCAAAAAAATATTCTAAATCATATTTAAGCATTTTTTTGGGCAATTTTTGTACCTTTTTTAACTTACTTGGATTAATTGTTACAGTTGCTTTAATTTCTATTAACGCCCCCTTGTCTAGTTTTTTTTTCGTAGCCATTTATTTGGCGAACATCGCAATTGGTATTCTTCAAGAAATTAGAGCCAAAATTTGCATAGACAAACTCTCCATTATGTCCGATAAGAAAGTTAAGGTTGTGCGTTTTGGAAATTTAACGGAAATATCACCTAACGAAATCGTCCTAGATGAAATAATTTACTTAGGACTTGGGGTTCAAATTCCAACCGACTCACAAATAGTTAGTGGCGAGGTCGAAGTAAACGAATCTTTACTTACGGGAGAAAGCGTTCCTGTTAAAAAACGCGCGGGCGATCAACTTTTTGCGGGTAGTTTTATCGTGGCGGGAAATTGTTACGCTAAAGCGACTAGCGTTGGCGCTGATAATTACGTTGAAAAACTTTCGGCTAAAGCAAAAAAATATAAAAAGCCCAACTCGGAATTGATGGGATCATTACATACCATTATTAAAATTATAGGAATTATTATAGTACCTTTTGCAGTTGCGTTTATGCTTAAAGCGATGCTAATATCTAACGCAAGTTATCAATTAGCGGTTAAAGGAACTTCTTCTATCGTTATCGGCATGATACCGTCTGGAATGTTTTTACTTACTAGTATGGCTCTTGCCGTGGGTGTTATCAAATTATCAAGACATAACACCCTAGTTCAAGACTTATATTCTCTTGAGATGTTGGCTAGAGTAGACACTATTTGTTTTGATAAAACAGGCACGATTACCGATGGAAAGATGAACGTTAAGGAACTTGTACCCCTTACTGAATTGCCAACATCCACGATATCAAACGCAATATCTTCAATGTTATACGCATTAAAAGATGATAACCAAACCGCTATCGCTATGCAGGAATTTTTTGGCGATAAAAAATTCTTTGAACAAAAAAAAGCGCTTCCATTCAACTCAAAAAGAAAAATGTCGTGCGTTGAGTTTGACAACGGCGAAACTTTTGCCTTTGGTGCACCCGAATTTGTTTTAGATGACAAAAATTATTTATCAGTTAAAGATAAAGTAGATAATTTCGCTAAAATGGGGCTTAGAGTATTAGTTGTTGCAAAGTCTATTTCACTTATATTGAACGACACTCCCCCTTGTGACTTTACGCCCGTTGCGTTAATCGTTATTGAAGACAACGTTCGCTCCGACGCGATAGAAACGATTAAATGGTTTAAGGAAAACAACGTTGCTATAAAAGTTATTTCGGGAGATAACCCTATAACCGTTTCCGAAGTATCTAAAAGAGTTGGAATCGTTGGTGCTGAAAACTATATTAGCCTTGAAAATCTTACCGATGAAGAAGTTTTTGAGGTAGCAAACAAATACACCGTTTTTGGTAGAGTTAGCCCCGAACAAAAGGCAATATTAGTTAAATCGCTTAAAAGTGCGGGACACGTTACCGCGATGACGGGTGACGGAGTTAACGATATATTAGCCCTTAAAGAAGCCGACTGCGCCATTACGGTTGCAAGCGGAAGCGACGCGGCAAGAAACGTTTCTCACCTTGTTCTATTAGATAACAACTTTAACTCAATGCCTAAGGTAGTTTACGAAGGTAGGCGTGTTATTAACAACGTTCAAAGTTCGGCATCGCTATTTCTTATGAAAACTTTGTTCAATATGTTTATGGCAATCATTATGCTTGTGCTACCTCACTTCCCCACTTCGCCTTTTGAAACACAACAAATGATTTTGTTAGAAGTTTTAGTAATAGGTTTGCCTTCCTTTTTCTTGTCTCTTCAACCAAACGACTCGCTTGTTAAAGGTAGATTTATTACATACGTCTTTTCAAAGTCTATTCCAAGCGCACTACTTATACTTTTAAGCGTTTTAACGGTCGACTGGTACGCTTTAGCGTGCGGTAGCAACTTGATGTTTAACCCATATACTTCAATGGGTATTTACGCTCTTACATGTTCTGGTGTAGTTAATTTATTCTTTATATGTAAACCGTTTAATAGATATCGCACTGTTTTGTTTTTCGTTTGTTCGTTGGGTGTTTTAATAGTTTGCATTATAGGTATGTTCTTTGGATTAAACGTTTTATCACTTGCTCCTATCGGCTCTATATCAACCAACTGGGATAAGTTAATTTTGATTGTAGCCTTAATCGTTATTAACGTTCCATTATATCTAATACTTACCAAACTTTTTTCAAAAATAAAGTTTAACAAAAGATAATCTTTAAAATTAAAAAGGTTGTTTCCATAAGTAAGGAAACAACCTTTTTTTATGTATTTTTAATCTTCTTTGAAAGTCTTAACACTTTCGAATAGTTTTACTATGTCTTCATGCGGGGGTTTTGTTAAAAGAGTTGTCGCAACACTTGCCAACAAGCCGATTATGAAGCCTGGAACTATTTCATAAAGATTGGTATTATAAATTAAACTAGTAAATCCATAATATTCGAAGTTGAATAATACCATGTATAAAACGGAAACTAAGAAGCCCGTTATAATACCCGTTACGGCGCCAACGTAGTTAAATCTTTTCCAGAACAAGCATAGTAGCATTGCTGGTCCAAATGCAGCGCCAAATATCGACCAAGCGGCTGAAACTAGTTGCATTATATCGTTAGAGCCAAACAATGCGATTAGAACCGCAACGATAGTTATTATTATAACAGCTATTCTACCTACCCAAAGCATTTCTTTATCGCTTGTGTTTTTCTTGATAACCGTTTTGTATATATCAGACGAGAACGAACTTGAAGACGCTAGCAACTGAGAATCGCAAGTACTCATCGCAGCCGCAATAATCGCTGAAAGTAACACCCCACCGATAAGCGCTAGAGCACCCACGCCGAATATGCTTCTAACCATATTAATAAACACTAAGGTGTTATTGCCCTTATTTACTGCGTCACCCAAATATTCGTGAGCAACTAAGCCGACCATGGTAGCGAAAGCGACGATTAAAACAAACCAGCCTATACCAACAATTTGAGATTTTCTCATTTCTTTTTCCGACTTAATACCCATATATCTAATTAGAATATGTGGCATACCAAAATAGCCTAAGCCCCAACCTAATCCGGTTAAAATATCCGAAACACTCTTCCAATCTAACTTACCGCTAGATAATAAATTATAATAGTTTTCAGGGGTAGTAACGGTTGCACCGCCAACTGTTCCAGTAGTTCTTAAAATTATAAGTGCTAAAATAGGAACGAGCATGAGCGCAAGTAACATCAGTACTCCTTGGAAGAAATCCGTCCAACAAACAGCGTTATATCCGCCAAGGAAAGTGTAAACCACTATAATTACTGCTAATATTAGCATAACTAGTTTACGGTCGGAACCAGGCATAACGGTTGTAAATAATTCACCACAAGCGTTTATACTTGATGCAGCATAAATACAATATGCAATAACGAAGATTACCGCACAAGTAACTCTTAGGAAAGGATTTTTAGTTTTAAATCTATTCGAGAAGAATTGCGGAATAGTTATTGCGTCGTCAGCCAAAATCGCAAATCTACGTAGTTTAGGTGCAACAAAAAGCCAAGCGCAAACTGTACCTATAAGTAAGCCTATTGAAATCCATACTTGACCTAAACCGTACAAACAAATTGAACCAGGAAGTCCCATAAGTACCCAAGCCGACATGTCGGATGCGCCTGCGGATAGTGCTGAAACAACACCGCCCATATTTCTACCACCTAAGAAATACTCTTTTTCACCGCTTCCTCTACTCTTAAGGAAAAAGTATACTCCAACACATAATACAAGTAAGAAATATACTATAAACGATGCTAGTTCATAATAGTTCATATCTTTTCTCCATTTATTTTTAAAAGAAAAACGGGTTTTTACAAAAACCCGTTTAATTAATTATTTTTCGAGGTTACTAATTATTTCCGCGATTGAAGCACCGCCAACGTCGTTATCTTTCCATTCACGAAGTTCTTCGGGCTCTTGAGATTCAGCCTTCTTTGCACCACGTTTCTTTTCTTTAACAGGTTTGTCAGAATTTTCTTCCTTAACTTCTTGTTGAGGTTCAGCTTCAGCAAGAAGAGCCTTGATAGAAAGGGTCATTTTTTCTTTTTCAGCGTTTATCTCTATGATTTTTGCTTCAACTTCTTGACCAACTTCTAACGCGGTAACAGGATTTTCAAGCCATTTGTTAGAAATTTGAGATACGTGAACAAGACCGTCAACACCTTTTTCTACTTCAACGAAAGCACCGAAAGATACAATTCTAACTACCTTGCCTTTAACAACGTCACCAACGGCGTATCTTTCTAAAACGGTGTCCCAAGGTTTCGGTTGAAGTTGTTTGTAGCCAACCGATACTCTTTTGGTTTCTTGATCTATCTTTAGAATGATAAATTCATATTCTTTGCCTAGTTCTAAAACGTCTGCACATTCGTTGCAACCAGTCCAAGAAAGGTCTGATATATGTGCTAAACAATCAAAGCCGTTAACCGATACGAATGCGCCGAACGGAGCAAATCTAACGGGAGTTCCTAAAACAACGTCACCTTCTTGGATATTTGAGAAGAATTCTTGTTCTTTTTGAGCCTTTATCGCGTCTCTTTCTTCTTTTTCAGCAAGAAGAATAACCTTTTGTGATGCGATTATTTGTTTTCTTGGGCCACGGCTTTCTACTTTTTCTGCTTTAAGTCTTAAGGTCTTACCTACGTATTTTTCTAAATCGTTAACAAAACCTAATTTGATTTGAGAAGAAGGAATAAACACGGGAATTTTGCCGTATTTTGCAGTTAAGCCACCTTTGTTCGTTGCTTCTACTACAGCTTCGAAAATCTTGCCGTTTTTAATTTCTTCGAATTCAGCTTCTTCAGCAATAACTTTTGCCATTGCCTTTTCAGAGAATCTGGTTGGGTTTTTACCAACAACCATTACTCTTATATCATCGTCTACTTTGTAAGTAGATTTGTCTTCGTTAATTAGTTCTTCGTTAGGAACTTCAAAAAAGTCTGCCTTAGTGTTTTTAACAGATAAAACTATTCCGTTCTCTTTTACTAAAGATATCTTCGCAACTACTACTTGACCGGGTCTCCAGTTGTGTTGTTTGATTTTGTTAAATGCAATTTCCATTTCAGATTTAGCATTAACTTTGTTTTCTGCCTTAACTTCGGTTTCTACCGGTGCAGTTTCGGTTGTGATGATTTCTTCTGTAACTTTCTCCATGTTTGAGATAACCTCCTGAAATTGTTCGATGGGCGTTGACGCTCCTAAAACAATTCCTACCTTTTTATAATTTTTTATTTTTTCATAATCAAAGTCAAAAGGGTCGACCATACGAAAAGTGTTTATACAATTTCTTGAACAAATGTCAAACAATTTTTCGGTGTTATTGCTTTTTGCCCCACCTAAAACAACCACAGCGTCGCACGTGGCGGAGATTTTTTCCGCTTCCTTTTGCCGTTTGGTTGTAGTATAGCAAATTGTTTTGAAAATAGCAACCTTTTTTACCCCGTAGTTATCAAAAATTTTAATAATTTTATTAAATTTTTCTTCGGAATACGTGGTTTGAACTACAACACAAATTTTATCAAATGGTAAATTTGTTAAATCTTCCGTTTTTTCGGTTATTATCGCAGTATTATCACACCAGCCGTTTATTCCCACGATCTCTGGATGCTCGGCCTTGCCTATGATTACGATCTTATATCCATCTAAATAATGTTTATAAACTATATTTTGTATTTCTTTTACAAACGGGCAAGTGCAATCGATTATTTTAACGCCCTTTTCACTTAATATATCGAAAGTGCTTTTTGGCTCCCCGTGGGTTCTTATAAGCACGGTATCTTCTTCTGTTAGCGTTGTTTCGTCTAACGAGTTAATGGTTTTTATTCCAAGCGATTTTAGGCGATTTATTATATTTTCATTATGTATAATTTCCCCTAAAACGTAGTTGTTTGCTCCGCTTAGCCTTTCTGCTTCTGCCACAGCCCTTTTTACACCAAAACAAAAACCACTGTATTTACCTTTTACGACAATCATTTGTTTTTCTTACCGCCCACGAGATTTTTAAGTTCGATTTGCGTTTCTACCATCTTTTTTGTTATCAATTCGTCTATTTCTTGTATAACCGCATCGTCTAACTTTTTACCGTAAAATGCGTCTAAATAAAACGGTTTACCTATAAGATAACTATTTTTTATAAAAATTCTTGGCTTTTTTAGTGCAATAATAGGCACAATCGGGCACTTTGACTTTACCGCAAAAACACCAGTACCGCCTTTAATTTGCTGGATTTTATCCGTTTTAGTTTTGTTCCTAGTCCCTTCAGGAAAAACTATAAGTTTTTTGTTTTCTTTCAACACTTTAACCGCTTTAAGAAGCGACTGTATATCAGGTTTTTGACGGTCGATAGGAATTCCGCCGTACGCCTTAACTACTGCACCAACTAATTTGCACTTAAAAATTTCCTTTTTTGCAAGAATAAAAGGGTCTTTATTATAAATATCAAGTATCATAATCGGGTCGAGAGCGCTAAGATGATTCCCCGCAAAAAGAGCCCCACCCTCTGGGATATTATTTAGTCCGTAAACTTTTTTAGGATAAAACAAATTAAATGTTTTAAGCAAAAATTTTTTAAAAGCGTTCATTTAAGAAAAATCCTTATATTATTTTATATATGAAACTACTTTGTTGATAACTTCTTCAATCGTCATATTAGAAGTATCGATTAACACTGCGTCATCAGCTTGTTTTAACGGGGCAAAATCCCTATTTTTATCGTTGTAATCTCTTTGTTCAATTTCTTTATACAACTGTTCGAAATCAACGTCATGCCCTTTTTGTTTCAACTCGGCAAACCTTCTATTCGTTCTAACTTCAACGCTTGCAGTGATATAAAACTTGTAATCGGCGTTTGGCAACACGAAAGAGCCTATATCTCTACCGTCTAATACACACGACATTGAAGATGCAATTTTTCGTTGCATATCTACCATCTTTAGCCTTACGCATTTTAGGCTTGAAATATTTGACGCGGCCATAGAAACGTGCGGTTCACGAATCTTATCCGATACGTCTTCACCATCTAAAAACGTACGTTGTGCGCCGTCAACGTATTTGATTTTTAAGTCTATATCTTCTATAAAAGTTTTAACACCATCTTCATCAAAAGTGTCAATTCCTAATTTTAAGGATTTAATTGCGGTGGCACGATACATAGCCCCCGTATCTAAATATAAAATATTAAGTTTTTGCGACAATGCTTTTGCTATAGTGCTTTTTCCGCTACCGGAAGGGCCGTCTAATGCTATCGTGATTTTTTTCATTTGAATATCCTACCTTTTATATTTCTTTTGCGCTTTTCCCTGCTAAAAAGCCGGTTGAAAATGCTATTTGTACGTTAAAACCGCCTGTAAAAGCGTCTACGTCTATTACTTCTCCAGCAAAGAAAAGACCTTTTATAAGTTTACTTTCCATTGTTTTTGGATTAATTTCTTTAACGTTTATTCCACCAGAGGTAACTATTGCTTCTTCTATATCTCTTAGTCCCTTTATTATTATCTCAAAGTTTTTAAGTACTGAAACAATTTTCTTTCTCTCTTGTATCGTTATAAGACAACATTTTTTTAACGGCGAAACGGACGTTCTCCTTATTATCTCGGCAACTAAGTTCCTGGGAACCAAGCCACGTAAGACCGTTTGAAAATTCTTATTGTTATCGTTAGCAAAATCTCTAATTAATCTATTGTCTAAGGTCGT
>CAJGCK010000027.1 GCA_904501795.1 uncultured Clostridia bacterium | reverse complement strand
GTTATAGCCGAGGGCACGCCAGAGGAGATTATGAAAAACGAAAAAAGCCACACGGGTAGGTTTCTTAAAACGGTTCTAAAAAGTTAAAAATCAAAAATCCGATAAGCGTTAAAAGGTTTATCGGGTTTTTTTGTTAAAAAAAGGAATAAAAAAAGGGTTTTAAATATTTAAGAGCGTATTATACTTAGAAAGAAAAACGGATAAGGGAAAAATTAATGATAGAAAAGACTTTAGAATACGAAAAAACCTTTTTATCGCCTTTTGCCACCAAGAGTATAGATAGCGTTGGTAGGTTAAGAGAAGAAGAGCCGTGCTTGATGCGCACTCCTTTTCAGCGTGATAGGGATAGGATAATTCATTGCAAATCGTTTAGGCGGTTAAAAAACAAAACGCAAGTGTTTTTTACGCCCGAAGGCGACCATTATAGAACTAGGCTAACGCATACTCTATCAGTTGCACAAGTAGCAAGAAGTATTGCCCGCGCTCTTTCGCTTAACGAAGACTTAACCGAAGCGATTGCGCTTGGTCACGATTTAGGGCACACACCTTTCGGCCACTCGGGTGAGAGGATATTAAATAGGCTTAACCCCAAAGGCTTTAAGCATAACGTTCAATCGGGAAGAGTCGTAGATTTTTTAGAGAGTGACGGAAAGGGACTTAACTTAACTAGAGAAGTGGTGGACGGAATAATTAACCACAAAATTTCAAGCAATCCTAAGACTTTGGAAGGTAAAGCGGTTAGTTTAGCCGATAGAATTGCTTACATAAACCACGATATAGACGACGCTATTGCGGGCGGATTTATTACTCAAGAAGATTTGCCGAAAGAAGCGGTTGAGATACTCGGCGCTACTTCGAGCAAGCGTATAAACAAAATGATATACTCGATATATCTTAAAAGTGAAAACCAAAACCACGTTTTGATGGAAGACCACGTTCAAGAAGCGACGACAGCGCTTAGAAACTTTATGTTTGAAAACGTGTATAACGCCCCTACTTTTAGAAGGGAAGAAGAAAAAGCGGATAGAATGATATCTGCGCTATACGAGTATTATTCAAAAAACGTGGGCTCGATGCCTGAGTTTTATATAAAAATAGCCGAAAGCGACGGGATAGACACGGCTGTTAGCGATTATTTATCCAGTATGTCGGACGGATTTGTGGTAAAACGTTTTACCGACCTGTTCGTTCCAAAGAACTGGGAATTATAAACGGAAAAAATATGAAGGGATTTGACGGAAGATTTTTAGAAGAACTAAAAAATAAAAGCGATTTAGTTTCGGTAGTAGAAAAATACGTGCGTTTAGAACAACGGGGTGGCAATTTTTGGGGAAAATGCCCCTTTCACCACGAAAAAACGGCGTCTTTTTCCGTAAACTCGGTAGGTCAGTTTTACTACTGTTTCGGTTGCCATAAAAGTGGCGACGTTATAAACTTTATAATGGAAATGGAATCGCTTGATTTTAACGACGCGGTTAGGCTATTAGCAGAACGCGCGAATATGAAACTGCCCGAAATCACTTACGACGATGAAAAGGTTAAAGAACAAAAACAAAAGAAAAACCGTGCATTAGACTTGCTTAGGGACACTGCAAAATTTTATTGCAACAATTTAAGGCTTCCCACTGCCGAAAAGCATAACGCTTATCTAGTAAAGCGCGGGATATCTAATGCGGTTGCCCTAAAATTCGGCGTGGGCGCTTCGTTAAACTTCTCTTCTTTGCCAGAACATCTAAAATCGCTCGGTTACACCTATCAAGAAATGATAGACGCGGGCGTGGTCGGTGAAAAAAACGGAAGGTATTTCGATGAGCTTGGCGGTAGACTTATTATTCCTATAATAGACAGGTTTAATCAAGTAATAGCCTTTGGCGGTAGGTTGTTAGAAAAGGCGGATTTTGCAAAATATAAAAACACAAAAGAAACTTTCGTTTTTTCAAAGAGTAACACCCTTTACAATATCAACAACGTAAAAAAGATAAAAAACGAGCGTGGTTTAAGCGATTTAATTATAGTAGAAGGGTATATGGACACAATATCGTTAGTCAGCGCGGGGTTTGAAAACGTCGTTGCCAGCATGGGCACGTCGCTAACCAAAGACCAAGCGAGAATAATAAAACGGTTTTGCGATAAAGTGTATATCAGTTACGACGGGGATTTTGCAGGGCAAAAGGCATCTATCCGTGGTCTAGAAATATTAAAAGAAGAAGGACTTGAAGTAAAAGTAGTTGCTTTGCCAGACGGCTTAGACCCTGACGACGTTATAAAAAAGCAAGGCAAAGAAGGTTATCAAGTACTGTTAGAGTCGGCAAAACCGTTAATCGATTTCAAACTCGATATACTTAAAAAGACTTTCGACGTAAATACGGTGGACGGAAAACGGAAATACGTTACCAACGCAATTAAGGTTATAAGCGAAAGCGCGTCTTCCGCAGAACAAGACGATTTGTTAAAAGAAGTAAGGAACGTAACCGGCACTACTTTCGAATCTTTAAAACGCGAACTGTACGGTTTAGAGAAAAATAAAGGTGAAGAAAAAGTGGTTGCAACACCAGAGTTTACCGACGACGTGGGGGACAAAACGGTGGTTGCTTCGCGGTTTATATTAGCGTCGTATTTGTTTGGTAAAAAGTACGCAACAGAAACGGATATAAAAAGCATAAATTTTTCTTTGCCCGTACATAAAGAAATTCAAAAGTACGTCATAGAAAGGTTAGAGAGTGGGCAAACGGTTAGATTTAACGATTTATACGAGATTATAGGCGAAAATGAGAAGCAAGAACTTTCTCGCATAGCGGGACTTGAAACGGACGAGAACAAAAAATTCGACCAAGACGTGTATTTTTTCGACTGTTTGAGAACGCTTAAAATAGAAGAAATCAACGCACGAAGCAAACGGCTTAGCAAAATGTTCAAAGATGAAACAGACACGGAAAAACGCCGTAAGTTAGCGCAAGAACTTTCGCAACTGTTGTCGCTTAAAAACGACCTTAACAAAAACAACTAAGGCAAGCAAAGGAGAAAAATAGATAATATGAACGAATTCGAAAATAACGCAAACGTACCGGTAATAGACGAACATACCGAACAACTTAATAATATCGTAGGGAATATTATTATCGAATTTAAGAAAAGCGGTAGCATTACTACCGAGACCTTGTTCGATAAACTTGAAAAAATTCAAGCCACGCCAAGCGAACTAGAAGAGATTTATAAAACGCTAGACAATTCGGGTATACAAATCATAAACGAATACGAGAGAGAAAAGTTCTTGTACGATGAAATACTCAAAGAAGTGAGTATGGACGACCCCGTTAAGATGTATCTAAAAGATATAGGTAAATATCCTTTGTTGCAACCCGAGGAAGAAACCGAACTTGCAAAGCGCATGATGGAAGGCGATGAAATAGCAAAACGCGCGCTATCCGAAGCCAACTTGCGTTTGGTTGTTTCAATTGCGAAACGATATATGGGTAGGGGTATGCAGTTTTTGGACTTAATTCAAGAAGGCAATCTAGGGTTAATGAAAGCGGTAGAAAAATTCGACTATCAAAAGGGCTTTAAGTTTTCGACCTACGCAACGTGGTGGATAAGACAAGCCATAACACGTGCAATCGCCGACCAAGCGAGAACTATTCGTATTCCCGTCCACATGGTAGAAACGATAAACAAATTAATAAGGATTTCACGTAGACTTCTTTTAGACTTGGGTAGAGAGCCTAACGCTGAAGAAATCGCCACGGAAATGGGCATTACCGAAGAAAAGGTTCGCGAAATACAAAAAATAGCACAAGACCCCGTTTCATTAGAAACGCCTATCGGTGAAGAAGAAGACAGCCATCTTTCCGACTTTATTGAAGACGAAGATAGCACCGCTCCTACCGACGCGGTATCTTTCGCTATGCTTAAAGAACAACTTATCGGCGTGTTAGACACGTTGACGCCTAGGGAAGAGAAGGTGTTGCGCCTTCGTTACGGATTAGACGACGGTAGACCAAGGACTTTGGAAGAAGTTGGTAAAGAATTCAACGTAACTCGTGAAAGAATTAGACAAATAGAAGCAAAAGCGTTAAGAAAATTGCGTCATCCAAGTCGCAGTAAACGATTGAAAGACTATTTAGAATAAAAGCATGACCAAACGTTTAGAAACAATATTATTAAACTTAGAAAAATGTCGCGTTTTTGCGGACGTGGGTTGTGATCACGGCTATGTAGCCAAGGGCATGTTAGATGCCGATAAGTGCGAAAAGGCAATCGTTTCGGACGTTAGCGAAAAGTGTTTAAACAAAGCAAAAGACTTGTTAAAGGAAGAAATTTCGCAGGGTAGAGCGCAGGCAATCGTGTCTAACGGGCTAGAAAAATTGCCACCGATTGATCTAGTTTTAATTGCGGGAATGGGCGGTGAAGAAATAATTTCTATACTGTCGTCCGCCGTTATTTTGCCAGACAAATTAGTTTTGCAACCTATGAAAAACGTAGATAAAGTAAGGCTTTTTCTAACCGCAACGGGTTATAAAATAAACAAAGATTTTTGTTTTGAAGACGGTGGGAAGTTTTACGATTTGTTGGTTATAGACAAAGGCGAGCAAACGTTAACGGATGAACAAATCCTTTTGGGAAAGACGAATTTAGAAGAAAAATCAGCCGATTTTCTTGAAAGGAATAGGCAAGAGATAAAGCGAATAGATAAGATTTTAAGCACGGGCAAAATAGATTTCGAAACACAAAAAAAACTACAAAAAAAGCAAGAGGTTTTAAAAAAGTATGTATAGCCTAAAAGACTTTTTTTCGGTGTTGAACGCTTACGCACCGTTGACTTTAAGTCAAAAAATGATTGAAAAAGGCTGTTACGACAACAGCGGAATTTTAATAAATTGTTGTGAAAAAGTGAGTGGAGCGGTTTTTTCGCTCGATTTAAGCAAAGAAGCGGTAATTAAAGCCGAAAGGGAAAAATGCAACGTTATAGTAACGCATCACCCCGTGATATATAAACCGATAAGCACGTTATCCGTTCAATCACCGTTAGAATATCCGCTTATGAGATGTGTAGATAAGGGAATAACCGTTGTTTCAATGCATCTTAACTTAGACGTAGCGGACGGCGGTATAGACCACTGTCTAGCGGAACGTTTGGGGGCGGAAAGTTATAAAATAATCGACGCCATAAGCGAAAAAGAAGGTTACGGCAGAGAATTTAGCGTTGAAACAACTACTTTAGGTCAGTTGACCGCAAAAATGAAAAAATATTTTTCAACTACTAAAATTCTTACTTACGGCAAAGGTGAAGTGCATAAGATTGCATCTTTTTGCGGTTCGGGTGGCAACGAAGCTTTGACTGCGGTTAAAAACGGCAAAACCAATGCCGACCTAATCGTCACGTCAGACCTTGCTCATCATGAAATAAAGGGGCTGATTGATATGGGTAAAAAAGTAATGGTGTTGCCCCATTACGTAGCGGAAGAATATGGGTTTAACCGCTATTATGAAAGGGTTAAAAATCAACTAAACGGACAAATTAAAACCGTGTATTTGGACGATAAAAGATACAGATAGGAGAGATAAAAATGATACAAAAACTGTTAAAGTACCAAGAGATTGACAAGCAATTAAAAGAAATTGAAACCGAACTTTTAAACAGCGAAGAAAGAAAAAAAGCAAAGTCTGCGGAAAAATATCTTGCAGGCGTTGCGGATAACGTTAATAAGTTAGATTTAAAAGCTTCTGAACTTATTGCCAACTTTGAAAGGGTGAACAAACAGTTAGATGCTTTTAAGGAACAAGAAAAAGAGTTTGAAAAGGCAACTAAATCGGCAGAAGACGAAAAGGAAATATCTTTTTTAATCAAAAAAATAGAAGAACTGCTTTCAAAAATAAAACTTTTGACGGCGGACGCTGATAAAATTTATAACGAAATCCAAGCCGTTTTGAAAGAGTATAAAGAGATTAGAGAAACGACTAAAAAAGCGCAAATTCAATACAAGGAAAGCGGAGAAAAGTACAATCTATTAAAGAACTCTAAAAACGAGCAAATGACTTCGATTAAAAGTCAACTTGCCGAAATAAATAAAACTATATCGGACGCTTCTTTAATGGAAAAATATTTAAAGCGTAGAAACGACAAAATTTTCCCCGTGTTATATGAAGTGACCGATAGGGTTTGCGGTTATTGTAATATGGAACTATCTCTAAAAGATTTGTCCGAACTTAAAAACGGTGTAGTTATAGAGTGTGATCAGTGCAAGCGTTTGCTTTACAAAAAATAATAAAAGGGAAAATTTATTATGCAAATTAGTCAAAAGAAAAAAGGATTTACGAGTGGTATAGGCTTTATACTTGCCGCCGCAGGTTCTTCTATAGGTTTAGGAAATTTATGGTCTTTCCCGTTCAAAACCGCAAATTACGGAGGCGGAGCATTCGTTTTCGTTTACATACTTTGCGTTTTGTTTATAGGCGTTATCGCAATGATGTGCGAAATATTTTTAGGTAGGCGCGCTTCGGCAAACCCCGTCACCGCGTTTAAAAAGGCTAACAAGCATTTGGGTTGGGTAGGGTTACTCGTTATTACTTGTTCTTTCCTAATATCTTGTTATTATTTAGTGCTTGGTGGATACACTGCTAAATACTCTGTCGGCTCGTTCTTTGGTAATGAAAACTTTGCGGGATTTACTTCTAATTACTGGTTGGTTATAGGTTGCACTGCGTTGTTTGCAATATTTGCTCTAATAATAATCATAGGCGGTATAAAAGATGGAATAGAAAAGTTTTCGAAAGTGCTTATGCCCGTACTATTTATATTGCTTTTAGTAGTTGTGGTTATATCCCTTTGTCAAGGCCCAGGCGTTGCCGAAGGTTTGCAATACTATCTACTCCCTGACTTTTCAAAAATAAGTTTCAAAGTTATTTTGGCCGCCATGGGTCAGGCGTTCTATTCGTTGTCACTCGGTATGGGTGCTATGATGGTTTACGGCTCGTATACGGGTAAAGAAGTTAATCTTGGAAAATCCACCGCGATGATATGTGTTTTCGACACTGCTGTTGCGCTTTTTGCGGGGCTTGCAATATTCCCGTCGGTATTCCACTATGCAGCCGTTGCGGGTGAAAATTTAAGCACACTTCAAATGGACGGAATGTCACTATTATTCACCACTCTCCCAAAGGTTTTTTCTAGCATGGGCGTGTTTGGTATGATAGTATCTTTTATGTTCTTTGCGATGGTGGTTATCGCAGCGGTAACTTCAGTAATTTCTATTCTCGAAGTTGCGTCGCAGTTCGTTATTCAAAAATTTAAAATCAAACGAAAAGTTGCGTCTTCTATCGTAACGCTCGTTGCATTTTTAATTTCAATTGCGGTCGCCTTTTCTATAGGTCAACTGTATAGTGGAACGCTTACTATTCAAATACTAGGCATAAGCCTATTTGAATTATTAGACAGCCTAGCAAATATAGTGTTCATGCCAGTTGCAGCCTTTGTAATATGTATAACGGTAGGTTGGATAATCGGCGCTAAAAAGTCCGCTGAAGAAATAGAAGAGAGCGGAACTAAACTAGGTTGGTTTAAGTATGTATTTATTGTGATGAGCAAGTTTATAACCCCGCTTTTAATACTAGTAGTAGAAATTTTCGGCGTTAAGGATACGGTATTCCCGGGTGGAACATTCTCCGTTAGCGGTCTTGCAATAGTACTAATAGGCTTTGGAATAATAGCCGTGCTAGTTGCCGTTTACTATTTGCTTTTGTACAAGAAAGACACCGGTATTAACGCCGACGAGATATAACAGAATAAACGTTAGATAAAAACCGCAACGAATGGTTGCGGTTTTTTTACTTATAAAGTAAAAAAGATTAAAAAAAACTTGATAAAAGGCGGTAAATTTGGTATAATGGATAAGAGTTTAAAAAATACCAAAATAAAGGTGAAAATTATGGAAAGAATTTGTTTACAAAAAATTTTTAGCAATCCAGAATCCTTCAAAGACCAAAGCGTTACGGTGTGCGGTTGGGTTAAGACCGTAAGGGACTCTAAAACGTTTGGTTTTATAGAGTTAAACGACGGGTCGTTTTTTAAAAACTGCCAAATAGTTTTCGACAGCGCTAAGATTTCAAATTATGAAACAATAGCCAAACAAAACGTAGGCGCTTGTCTTAAGGTTACGGGCAACTTGCTTTTAACTCCCGAGAACAAGCAACCGTTTGAAATTCACGCAACCGAAATAGAAGTGCTTGGAACTTCTACGCCTGATTATCCGTTACAAAAGAAAAGGCACTCGTTAGAGTTTTTAAGAACGATAGCGCATTTGCGTCCTAGAACCAACACCTTTAACGCGGTGTTTAAAATAAGAAGCCAAGCGTCTTTCGCTATACACAGTTTTTTCAACAGCCGTGGTTTCGTTTACGTTCATACTCCTATCATAACGGGTAGTGACTGTGAAGGCGCGGGAGCGATGTTCCAAGTTACCACGTTAGATTTAGAAAAAGTTCCTTCTAACGAAAACGGGGTTGATTATAAACAAGACTTTTTTGGTAAAAAGGCAAGCCTAACCGTATCGGGTCAGTTAGACGTTGAAAATTTTGCTATGGCTTTCGGCAACGTGTATACTTTCGGCCCGACTTTTAGGGCGGAACACTCTAACACCGTTCGTCACGCGGCGGAGTTTTGGATGATAGAGCCCGAACTTGCGTTTACCGATTTAGCAGGGGATATGGACTGTGCGGAAGCGATGGTTAAATACGTTATCGACTACGTTATGAAGACTTGTCCCGAAGAATTAGATTTTTTGAATAGGTTTATCGACAACAAACTATTAGACCGTTTGAACAACGTAAAAAATAGCGAGTTCGTTCGCCTAACTTATACCGAAGCGATTGGGATTTTAGAAAAGGTGAAAGACCGTTTTGAAGCGCCTGTTTACTGGGGTGTAGATCTTCAAAGTGAACACGAGCGTTACATAACGGAAGAAGTGTTCAAAAAACCCGTTTTCTTAACCGACTATCCCAAGGAAATCAAGGCGTTCTATATGCGACTAAACGACGACGGAAAAACGGTTGCGGCGGCAGACCTTTTAGTTCCAGGTATCGGCGAACTTATAGGCGGTAGCCAAAGGGAAGAAAGACTAGACCTTTTAGAAAAACGTATGAGCGAATGTTCGCTTAACGCCGAAGACTATCGTTCTTATCTAGATTTGAGAAAATACGGCGGAGTAATACACTCTGGCTTTGGCTTAGGTTTTGAAAGAATGGTTATGTATTTAACGGGTATTACCAATATTAGAGACGTGTTGCCGTTCCCAAGGACAGTAGGCACTCTAGAAAACTAAACGAAGGAAGATTATGAAGATTTTGATAGACGCGTTCGGTGGCGATAATTCTCCCGAACAAATAATAGAAGGCACAATATCGGCGGTGAACGAAAAAGACGGGTTTACCGCGG
The DNA here is from genome assembly GCA_904501795.1 of uncultured Clostridia bacterium. Taxonomy (GTDB): domain Bacteria; phylum Bacillota; class Clostridia; order Christensenellales; family Borkfalkiaceae; genus UBA1259. The sequence continues at coordinate 6,993 of CAJGCK010000027.1, read as the reverse complement.
TTTTAGTGGGTAAGGAGCAAGTAATAAAATCCGAACTTGAAAAGTATTCGTTCGACAAGCAAAGGGTAGAGATACTAAACGCGGATGAAGTTATCACTTGTGAAGAAGAGCCCACGCTTGCTATTAGAAGAAAACTAAATTCAAGTATAAACGTAGCTTTTAAGGAATTAAAAGAAAATTTGGACGCAAAAGCGTTTGTTTCGGCGGGGTCTACGGGCGCAGTGCTAGTTGGCGCGACTCTTAAACTCGGCAGAATAAAAGGCGTTGTAAGACCTGCTTTAGCGCCGATACTTCCCACCATTATCGACGGAAAAAACGTATTGCTTTTAGACGCAGGCGCAAATGCTGACTGTAAGAGCGTTAATTTGTGTCAGTTTGCGCTAATGGGCAGTGAATACGTTAAACAATTAGGCGTAGAAAATCCAAAAGTTGCACTTCTTTCTAACGGTACGGAAGACGAAAAGGGTAACGCGTTAAACCACGAAGTATTCCCTATGCTAAAAGATATGAAGGAAATTAACTTTGTCGGCAATATTGAAGCGCGTGATATATTGAGTGGGGAAGTGGACGTCGTTGTAGCGGACGGGTTTAGCGGAAACGTTGCGCTAAAATCGTTAGAAGGCGGTATTTCAACCCTTCTTAAATTACTAAAACAAAAAATTTATTCGTCGTTAAAAGGCAAAATCGGTGGAATGTTGTTAAAGAGCGAATTTAGCGAAATTCGCGCCAAACTAGATTACAACAATAACGGTGGCGCGTTGTTTCTCGGCGTAGAAAAGGTGGTAGTTAAAGCGCACGGCTCGTCAAAGGCAACGGCGTTTAAAAACGCGGTGCTTCAAGCCGTTTCGTACGCAAATTTGCCTATCACCGAGAATATAAGCAAAAACATTTCAAAAACGTTGGCGGAGAACTAAGGCGGATGATTTTTGATTTAAGCGATTGTCAAGAAAAATTAGGCTATAAATTTAAAGACCAGGCTTTGCTTCGCAAGTGTTTTACGCACTCTTCTTATTCATACGAACACGGTGGCGATAATAACGAGTTGCTAGAATTTTTTGGTGATTCGGTTATACAGTTCGTAGTTACCGAGTTTCTTTTTAAAAACTGTAAGGGTGATGAAGGCGACCTAACCGAAAAGCGAAAAAATTTGGTTTCGCGAAAGCCCTTGCAAAAGGCGATAGAGCGCTTGGGACTAACTGAATACGTTTTGCTTGGGAAAGGGCAAAGCAAATTTGCTTCGCAAGACGAAAAGTTGTATTCAAGCGTGTACGAAGCAATAGTTGCAGGGATATATCTAGACGGTGGAATGAAAAGTGCAAAAGATTTTTTAAACCGCACGCTAATAGCCTATTTTAGAACCGAGCAAAAGGCAGTAAAAAAAGAAAAACTAAAAGACGATAAATCAAACTTGCAAGAATACGTTCAAAAGAAAAAACTCGGCTCGTTGAGGTACGAAACGTTATCGAAAACGGGGCCCGACCACGACCCAAGTTTTAAAGTGAGCGTTAGTTTAAACGGCACGGTAATAGGCGTGGGCGTTGGTAAAAGTAAAAAGGTTGCGGAAACGCAGTCTGCCAAGTTTGCGCTTGAAAAATTATTAGAGGATGGAAAAGTTTAATGAACTTTGAAAAGATTGAAATATACGGATTTAAATCGTTTGCCGACAAGGCGGAAATTAAATTCGGCAACGGAATAACCGGAATAGTAGGCCCTAACGGTTGCGGTAAGAGTAACGTAGCGGACGCTATTAGATGGGTGCTAGGCGAACAATCGGCAAAGAGTTTGCGTGGTTCTAGCATGCAAGACGTTATTTTTGCTGGTACGCAAGGCAGGAAATCTTTATCTTATTGCGAAGTGTCTCTTTATTTTGACAACAGCAATAGGATGTTTAGCCTAGACTATAACGAAGTTATCATAACCCGTAAACTTTTCCGTAGCGGTGAAAGTGAATATTACATAAACAAGCAACAATCAAGGCTTCGTGATATTATAGACTTATTGCGTGAATGTGGTATAGGTAAAGAAGGCTATACTATAATCGGGCAAGGCAAGGTTGAAGAGATAATGTCGGCAAAGCCTGAAGATAGGCGTGTTATTTTCGAAGAAGCAACGGGAATATCCAAGTTCAAATCGAGAAAGAACGAATCGGAAAGGAAGTTGGAGCGCACGCACGAAAACATAATTAGATATACCGACATATTATCGGAGATAGAAAGTAACCTTGGCCCGCTTGAAAATCAGGCTAAAAAGGCAAAAGAGTTTAACGAACTTTCCGAGCAACTAAAATTTCACGAACTCAACACCTATATGGCAAAGGTAGAAGGGGTTGAAAGTTCAAAGAATAAAATTTATCAAAAAATGAAGGGGATAGAAGAAGAAACTGCCCTTCGCCAAAAAGAGTTAGAAGACAATAAAAAAGACCACGATAACGTATTGTTTGAAATTTCTAACGCAGATAATTCACTAAGAGCGCTTAACGAAGAACTTTTAGAAAAACGCGTTAGTATGGAAAAATCATCCGGTGCAAAACAACTTTACGAACAGAGAATAACCCACTTACTAGGTCAAGTAGAGCGGGCAAATAAAGAGATAGAATCGAACGAGACCCTTATTAAAGACAGCAAAACTAACTTTTCAAAGAACCTTAGTACTTTAGAAGAAATTAAAGAGCAAATAAAAACGAAGACTGCGGAAAACTCAACGGTAAACCATAAGTTAACGTATATTAACGAAAAAATTGCACTTAACGAAGAACTTGCCGAAGCGCATCAAAAAAAGGTTATAGAAAGCATTGAATCGCTAACGGACATTAAGGTTAACAAAGGCACGATGTCTATTGAAAAGAGCAACCTTTTAGAAAAGAAAAACGAACTAACTGAAAAGTTGGACGGGCTTTGCGTTAAACGTGACAACAAATTTAACGAAAAAGAAGCGTTAGATAACAGTATCGCTGGTCTTGACCGAAGCGTGTTCGACTTAAAGAACGAGATAGACAAAACGGAAAACCGCGTTAGAGAAGGGAACGAGCGTGTTGCTAAAATTGACAATGAGATTTATTCGCTTGGCTCGGTTATTACTTCGCTCGTTACCAAAGACAACTTCTATAAAGGTTTAAAAGAGAATTACGAAGGGTATATTCCAAGCGTTAAACTACTTTTGAACAAGGCTAAGGAAAACCCTGCGCTTAAATCTAAAATTAAAGGCGTGGTTGCAGAACTTATAAAAAGCGATAGGAAGTACGATATAGCGTTAGAAACGGCGCTAGCTTCGTCCGCGCAAAACGTTGTAACCGCAACGCCTGACGACGCGAAGTACTTAATAGAATATTTAAAGGTTAACAAATTTGGTAGAGTAACCTTTTTGCCGATAACTTCGGTAAAACCGCGCGAACAAAGCGTGCAAGTAACCAACGCGTTAGCAGAAACTGGTGCACTTGGTGTTGCTAACAAACTAGTAACTTACACCAGTGAATATGAAAACGTAATTTCTAATTTACTTGGAAATACTCTTATCGTTGATAATATCGAAAACGCAACGCGTATTGCGCAAAAGTACCGTTTTGCGTTCAAGATAGTTACTCTCGATGGTGACGTTTTCTCTACGCAAGGCGCTATGACGGGTGGCTCGCGCCGTCAAGAATCAGTTGGAATTTTATCTGGGGATAGAAAGATAGAAGAAAACGCAAACTTGTTAAAAGCAAAGCGTGAAGAAATGGAAAAAGCCCAAAAAGAAAAGGGCGAAATTGAAGTTGATCGTGACAAGGCGTTAGACGAACTTTCGGTATTAAACGAAATGATAACGGCAAAACGCCAACAGGTAGTTGTAGAGAGAGAAAAGAGTAGTTTAGTAGAAACCGCACTTATTGAACTCGGCAAAGATATTGAAGCGGTTAACGATCTTATTGAAGAAATTGACAAGCGTATTAGCGAAGTAGACGCTAAATATCAAGCGGTGCTAAGCGGTGGTGATAAACTCGAAAGAGAGCGTATTAACGCAAAAGACCGTGCGGGTCAACAACAGTTGGAATTCGACGGGCTTAAAAAAGAGAGAGACGCGCTTTTAGAAAAGAGTACTTTGCTACAAGTTGAATTGACCGAATTAAACGCAAGGATTACGGCTTTAGACAACGAAAATAGCCGATTAAAAACGGTTATAAAAGAAAGTGAAGAGATAATTTTGACGTTGAAGAACAACGTTCAAGGCGCTGAAAAACTTATAGAAGGCTTGCGTATAGACCAAGAGAAAGTAGCGTTAACGAAAGAAGAGCAAGACTACGTTAACGGAATTAGAAAGAAGATAGAAGAAATCGACAATAGCAAAGTACAATTAAACAATCGGTTCTCCGCTATAGAAACCGAACGCCAAAGATTAAACGAAGCAATCGGGTTATTGACGGAGAAAAAACACGCCGAAGAGATTGCGCTTGCCAAGATTGATTCAGACTTAGAATACTTACAACAAAGTATTTGGGAAGACTATCAAGAAACTTACGAAACGGCGCAAAAGGTTAAAGAGCCGGGATACGACGGAAATGCGGGCGAGCAAGAAATCAACCGTCTACGCCGTAAACGTAGTTCACTTGGCGCAATCAACGCAACTGCAATAGAAGACTTTAAACTCTTAAAAGAGCGTTATGAAGAAATGAACGCTCAGAAAGAAGATTTAGAAAAAGCCGAAGCGGATATCCAACAAGCAATCGACAAGATTAAAGAAGAGATGCTAACGCAATTTGACGAAGGCTTTAACAAAATCAACGAAAACTTTAAGCGTATATTTAAAGAATTGTTCGGTGGCGGAAGAGCGATGCTCGAATTAGACTATACGAACGCGACCGATAAACTAGAAGCAGGCGTAGAAATAATTGCCGAGCCACCGGGAAAGAAACTTCAAAAGTTATCGCTTTTATCTGGTGGCGAAAAGGCGCTTACCGCAATTGCGATACTATTCTCAATATTGCGTTTACGCCCCATGCCTTTCTGCGTACTTGACGAAATCGAGGCGGCTCTTGACGAAGCGAACGTAGATAGATTTGCAAGATACTTAAAGAAATTTAGCGAAGAAACTCAGTTTATAGTAATCACGCATAGAAAACCCACGATGGAACTTGCAGACGCATTGTTTGGCGTAACCATGCAAGAAAAGGGCGTTTCTAAAACGGTATCAGTAAAATTAAGTGACGTGGCGGTTGACCAACTAGGTTAAAACACGGGGTGTATATGGGACTTTTTAGCAAAATCAAACAGGTGTTAAGCAAAACAAGAGACGGGATAAGCAAAAAACTTAGCGCGCTGTTTTCACAAAACAAATTAGGCGAAGAATTTTACGAGCAGTTAGAAGACGTCTTAATATCTTCTGACGTTTCGGTAAAAACTTCAATGGAAATTGTAGAAGAAATTCGTGACCAAGCCATTAAAGAAAAGTGTAAAGACAAAGAATACGTAACTTCGCTACTCAAAAGTGAACTTTACGAAACTTTATCTTACGCTGACCCCGTAGAAATAAAATATCCCGCCGTGATAATGCTTATAGGCGTTAACGGTGTTGGTAAAACTACCACCATAGGCAAACTTGCCAACAAATTCGTTAAAGAAGGGAAAACGGTTACCATAGCCGCTGGCGACACCTTCCGTGCCGCCGCTTCCGACCAACTTTCCGTTTGGGCTGACAGAGCGAAAGTTCGTATAGTAAAGCATACCGAAGGGGCGGACGCTTCTGCCGTGGTGTACGACGCCGTGTCTTCTGCAAAAGCAAAAAACACTGACGTTTTAGTGATAGATACTGCGGGTAGATTGCACGTTAAAAGCAACCTTATGGAAGAACTTAAAAAGATGGATAGAGTGGTTAAACGAGAATGGCCTGACTGTAATTTTTATAAGTTTATCGTGCTAGATGCAACTACCGGGCAAAACGCTTTTAATCAAGTTGAAGTGTTTAACGAGGCAGTTGGGCTAGACGGTATAATTTTAACTAAATTAGACGGAACGGCTAAAGGCGGATTTATAGTTTCTCTATCTTACGAACTTGAAGTTCCCGTGGTTTACGTTGGTACGGGCGAAAAAATAGACGATATAGAAGATTTTAACGCAAAAGAATACGTAGAAAGTTTATTTTAATAAAAAAGGCGTAGTAACATATATTACTACGCCTTAAATATTTTAAAAGTTTTATTATTCTAACCCCACAATATAATCAATGCTCACTTTAAAAAATTTCGCAATCGCTATCAAAGAAGACATATTAGGTTCTCTTAGACCGTTCTCCCAAAGGCTTATTATTCCTTTGCTAACGTTTAACTGCTTTGCTAATTCAACTTGTCCTAAACCTAATTCCATTCTTAAAATTTTTAAGTTTTCACCAAAATTATTCATATTAATATTTTCTCACAAAAGTAAGAAAAATATTTGACTTCTTACAAATGTAAGAATATAATATGTTTTATGTTTAATCTTGAGTTTATGGAGAAATACAGATGTTTAAGGAAAATGACAAAAGTTTTAAGTTACTTAAAAAAATTATGCAAGTAGTCTACGTTATTGAAACGCTTGCATGTATAATAATAGGTATAGTGATTCTACAAAATAGTTCAAAAAGTGCTATTAAAGAAGTAATGAATACGGTGGGGGTATGTATTACTTTTTTAGGTCCACTGGTAGTTCGTTTTTTTTGGCTTATAAACGATGTATTTTTGAATTTAATATTAGATATAAAACTGATTCGTAATGCAGTTTACGAGAATGAAGAAGAGTCTTTAGAATCTTTTGAAGATTAAATTAAAATTATTTAATTAACTTATTAAAAAGTGTTGACAAGGTTAAACTAAAGTAATATAATATCAAGGTGTAAAGCAAAAAAGTTTTACACCTTGTTTTATTATGGAAAAAGATTTTGAGTTGATTGAACTTTTTGAACTCTATCAAGTGCTTTTAACGGATAAGCAAAGGGAATTGTTTTCTTCATATTATCTTTACGATTTGTCCTTATCCGAAATTGCAG
>CAJGCK010000026.1 GCA_904501795.1 uncultured Clostridia bacterium | reverse complement strand
CGGTCTATTTGCGACTCCCCGTAGCTTTTCGCAGCTTGTCACGTCCTTCTTCGGCGCCATGTACCAAGGCATCCTCCTGTATGCTCTTTGTAGCTTGATCTTTTTTGGTTGCATTTTTGCAATCCGTCGAATTTTTTTCTACTTCCTTGACTTTTACTCGACTAATTTGTGAATCGTTCCTACGTTCATTTCTCGTATTAACCTTTCTTACTTTTAGTTTCTTAGTCTATTTGCTCTTTTTTGCCTTAATGTACTTTATTTAAAAGTGTTTCTCGAGATATATTTAGCTACGCCCTCTTTCGAGTGCGCATCGCTTTCGCGATATATCTCTCTTTTTTCTATGCAGTTGTCAATCTACTCTATATTTGACTTCGGTCAAACGTGGAATTTGTAAAAACGCCACAAAAAAAGCCATCCTAAAAATCGATAGCCTAACTATATTATCAAATATAAATCGTTAAGTCAAGTATTTTACAAACCTTTTTGCAACATTTTTTTATTTTTTTTCACTTTTTTTTAAGCGTGTTTTTTTGATTTTTTTAACACTTTTTTTCCTAGTTTTTTTGCGGTTTTTTGTTGCAAAACGGCTCTTTTGATGTTAAAATTTAATTACGAAGGTGATTTATTATGGTTAAAAATGAAATTTATAATCAATGCCAGCTTGCAGTTAATGAACTGATTAACGTGGCAAAACTTAAAAAGGGATCCATTTTAGTAGTCGGTTGTTCTACTAGCGAAGTTTTAGGAAGTAAAATCGGCACTAATTCCGACCCGAACGTTGCCGAACAAATTTTTAGTGGTATTTACGACGCCGTTAAAGAAGCCGAACTTTTTCTTGCCGTTCAATGTTGCGAACACTTAAACCGTGCAATCGTGATAGAAAGACGTGCCACTTGTAACTGCGAAATCGTTAACGTAGTTCCGCAAAAGAAAGCGGGTGGTTCTCTTGCGACTGTCGCTTACCACACTTTTAACGATCCCGTTGTCGTTGAGGAAATAAAAGCAGATGCTGGGCTTGATATCGGCAACACGCTTATAGGTATGCATCTAAAAAAAGTTGCAGTACCCGTTAGACTTTCTATAAACAAAATTGGGCAAGCAAACTTGATTTGCGCGAGAGTTAGACCTAAGTTTATCGGTGGAATACGCGCCGTATACGACGAATCGCTTTTATAAACAATATATATTATATAAAGAATAAACGTCGTTATGACAAAGGCGTTCACTTTAAAGTTTTAAAAACAAATAAAGGATAGCAAATATTTTGCTATCCTTTATTTTTATCAATATTCTAGTTGTTTAACTACTAAAAAATTTTGCGCGTAAAGATAGGTTGATTAATCGTTAAAAAGCCCAAATTTAACAAACGAGTAACTATCCCTAAAATGAGTACTTTGCATATTGTTCCAAGTCCCTTCTAACGTGAATTTAGAAATATTCAATATCTTAGGTTCTTCGTAATGCTTACAGTGGTGCGGGCCGAGTAAGTTTCTGTTGCCCGAATACAAGGTGACGTGCGCCACGTTTTTACCAAGCGTTAGGTAATCGGTAACTTCTATTTCGTTAGCAAAGTATGATTTTTCCACTTTTTTCCCGTTAATCACTAATTCTGATAGGCAATACCTTCCGTCAAGTTTAATAACGCATCTATCGCCCGCAAAATCAAATTCTTTTTCAAAGGTCATTTTACCAGCGAAGAAGGGATATCCTTCGCTTACCGTATCGACTATTTCCGTTTTAGGCTTAGCAATATAGAAATCATTACCAAGTAAAACGTTTTCTTCTTTACCCGGCTTAAAGCCGTCTTTTGCGTACACTCCAAAGTCTCCGCAAAGGTAAACCGCTTCTATATTAGTATCGTAAGTTAAACAGTTACGCAAACCTTCGGTAACGTTTTCACCAAACAACGCGTAATAAACGAAATCTTTTTGGAAATAGTTAATCTTAAACACTATTTCGTTTTCACCCACTTTTACTATAGGCGCAACGTCTGCTTTATATATTTGTTTTTCAAAGTCCGAACTACCGTTAAACGTAACTGGTACACCGTTTACCGTACACTCGATGGTGTTCATATCTTCCGCAAGTAAACAAATCTTTTTGGGAACGTCTTTAACGGAGAAGGTGTATTTTAAATATAGTTCGCCTTGATACCTATCTTTTAACAGTTGGTCGAATACCGCCCAAGTATAATGCGGATCGTTAAAGCTTTCACCGTCGGTTGAATAACTTAAACAGTCCAAAGTTAAATAGTTATCCGTTCTATCAACGATTTTAAATGGCGCTGAAAGTGTTGTTGCTTGTTCCAATACCGGTTTTTCCACCGCAGTATCTGATAAGAATAATACGTACGATTGATAGGGCTTGAAATGCACGGTATTACTCATAGGATAGGACTTTTTGCTCTCTAAATCAAAACAAGTAAAACCTTTGAAATCTCCGTTGAACGTTACGGTGTATTCTTTATCGGTATCTAAGTTAACAGCGTATATAAATTTCTTGCCTTCTATCTCACGCAAAGTGGACTGAATGCCCGTGTCTACGTTAGAAATGGTGAATTCTTGGTTGTTTGCGATTTCTTCCAAAGTGATATTCGAAGCAAACGCATAGTCGTATTTATACCACTCTAAATACTCGGGAAGCCCGTGCGTGAATAACATCTTTCCGCCTGTTTTATAAAATTCGTTAAACAACTCTTCACTAGTCTTGTCCATAGTGTACATTTTGGGGAACACCACTGTATCGTATTCGCACAAACCTAGTTTTAACTTACCGTCCTTTACGCTTGACTTTTCAGCCATCATCGTTTCGTCGATTATATGGTAAGGTATATTATACCTAGATAGTAACGTACACAGTTCCAGATAAGAGTTATCTATCTCGTTAAGTGGCATTTCAACGTGTTCGCGCTTGTAATCAAAATACATACTGCGAATTGGCGATAAAACGGCAACCGAAACGGGTTCTTCACTCTCACCGAGTAAACAACCAAGCGTTGTAAAGTAATCGTTAAAACCCTTAAAGTTTTCTCTAACCCACGGGTTTGCCCACGAGAAGTGCGCGGGATAGTCACGTTTTCTTTGGCCACGTTCGGAATAAGGCAACAAGTGTTGACACATAAGGTTAACACCGCTAACGTATTGCCATTCCGCTATACGTTTTAACTCTAACGGCGTTGCATCCCAACCAACGAGCGCAAACATTTCGGATAAAACTTTCTTCTTGCCCGTTTGACGCGCTACCGAGCCCACTTGTTTGGGGGCTACGGGTGTGGCAATTTCTCTACCTAACCAGTCCATTCCCGGAATATGTTCGTATTCGTAAAAGGGCATAATACCCGAGTTACACATCATTTGCGTAACCAACGTGGGCTCTTCTACGTAGTGACCTGTGAGTTCCACCCCGTTTTCATCACACCAGTTATATATCATTTTTGCAAAGCCGTCTAAAAACAAGCGTTGCATACCCTTCCAATATTTATACCTAAACTCTCTATACCCTTCTTTCTCCACAAAAAGAAGTCCTAAGCCGTCTAAAACGTCTTGATTATACGTTTCGGCAAAATACTTCTTTATCATGTCGGTATATGGTTGGTTCCAACGTTGATATTGCGGTTCATCGGTAAAAAAGCCTTTCAACTTTTTAGAAAAATCTTTACCCGCGTGTGTTTTATATTGTTCGTGCGTCAAGTTGATAAATTTTTTCACTACTTCGGGGTTTAAAATATCCGCAGTTGACGGAGAGTAATGCACGAATACGTTTAAAACGTTTTCTCCGCCTTCTACCCTTTGAAGTTTGTCACCGTCTAACGAATAACTAACGAAGGCGTTTTTATCGTATTTACCAACGGTCGTAGTTAAAAATTTATCGCAGTTTTCTTTGTCTTTCAATAGTTCGCCACCCGCAAAACCGCTTGGCCAACCGTTCTCGTCGTACGCCCAACTGTCCATGCCGAGTTCTTTGCCCTTTTGCATGCACGCTTCCACACATTCAAACCATCTTTCAGAAAGATATGGGGTTATTAGACCTGCCCTTGCGTGCATAAAATAACCGCCGAAGCCTTGCGAGTTCATCCACTCGATTTGACGGCATAGTTCTTGGGGCTCTAAATCGTCGTTCCACGACCAAAAAGGAATACTTCTATATTCACTGCTTTTAGAGTTGATAACTTTTAAGATTTTTTCGTTCATAAAATTTTATCCTTAATATTAATTTTATATTATTAGTATAATAATATAATTTTTTAACCTTGTCAATTACTTTATAAAATTTAAAGCATTAAAAACGTAAGAAAATTATTGTTTGTTTTTTGCTAAGAAAAAATTAAAAACGCGCAAATATTTACTGCGCGTTTTTTCATTTTATATCGTCAACGGAACACCAAAGACACCGTTAAACAACAAAAACATTATAGGCACTGTTAATATGCTAAGCAGTGTCGACAATAAAACGAAAACCGAGCCCGACTCTGCGTCCCCACCAAATTTGATTGACAATAAAACGGTACTTGCTGCGCTTGGCATAGCCATGCAAAAGAACAACGTATATTTCACAAGCCCTGAAATCGGCAAAAAGTATACGCACAGTATCGAGATAAACGGCATTATCATTAGTTTTAAGAAACTAGTAACGTATGCCCACTTGTCTAAGAACAAGTCTTTTAATTTAATGTTTGCAAGTTTGATACCTATGACCATCATTGAAATAGGGGTTACCATATTTCCTAAAAAGTCTAGCGAACCAACCGTTTTAGTCAATAAAACGTCTAAGAAAGTACCTTCCGTTGCAATCGTCGTTAAAGGTGCTCTTATAATAAAGTAGAGCGCAACGCCAAGTATCATACACACTACGGTGGGGTTTAGGAAAACTTGCTTAAAGGTTACGTTTTTCTTATCCCCTGAAACCATATAAATACCTATCGACCAGTTTAGGAAGTTGAATACCGCTATCACCACGGTGCAGTATATACCGACCTGCCCGTCCACACCCATATTATTGAAAAGGGAAAGCAAAAACGGTAGCCCGAAAAACCCGCAGTTACCGAAAACGCTTGCAAATCTAACGCAATTCTTTTTAGCGGTATCGCCTTTGTGTCTAATAATTAAGTACACTAACCCTATCATTATAAAGTGAACAGCAAAAGTCAACAACGCGATATAAAGCATATTCATCGCTATGGTTGGCGAATATTCTGATTTTAAAAAACTTACTACCATCAAAGCAGGTTGACCAACGTATAACGTTAAAGTAGATAAAACCGAATCGGCTTTTTCAGGCAACATTTTAACCTTTTTCAAAACGTAGCCCGGCACCATCAACAACACGAAGGCAAAAACCGTTAATAAAACGTCTGTAAACTGTATTTCCATAATCTTTCTCTCGTTTTTCTAATTAAAAGGGCAAAACCTATTGAGTTTCGCCCTTGACTGTATTAACCTTGAACTAAATCTTTATATGCATCGAAATTCTTAACTACGTATTGAGAATTTAATCTATAACTCTTTGCAGTATTGTTTTGAATAGTGTCTACCTTGTTTTGAACTTGGCCGTAGGTTTCAGCAAGCAAATATAGGTATGAATCTTTATCCGCATTGTCATAATCTTCTAGCATATCAGCGTAATATTCAGCCCACCCGTTTGCGTCCTTGTTTTCACCTGTTAGATGGTTAAGATAACTTTCAAGAGTAGGATAATTACTGTCTACTGAGAAGATTTCAGAATAGAACAATACGTGATAACCAAAGTCGGATGCAACTATTATATAACTGTTTCCGCCCATGCTCATGATTTCTCTTCCCGCATCGGCAAAGGTTTTTACCCACTCGTCTTTCCCATCAAAATCGGGGTTGGGTTGAATTAGATAACCTTTATAAGTGTTTAACGAGCCTGCGTCGGTTGAGAAAGCAAAAAGCAACTCGTTTATCTTCTTTTCATAATCAGCAATCGTGCCTTTTGCTACGTTCGCTCTTCTATAAACTGCCTTTGAACTATCCGCTTCGTTTACGCCGTTGGTAATGCCTAGATAACTGTCCATCTCTGCAATAAATTCGTCTAAACCAAATTTATCAACGCTCTTAACTTTGTATTCCGCGTTCTTTTCTTCAGTTGCGTCTGCAATTTTTTCAACGGTGCCTTTGAAGGGTAAACTGTTTTCGAGGAAAGCGTAGTCGCCTGTAAATTTAGTACCGTCAAAATCATAACCGCTTAAAATCCAAGTAGAACGCAAGTCCTTAACTTCGGTTGCTTTTAGAATTTGGTTACGCAATACGTTATATTCTTTAGTGTCGGTAGTCTTGATTGCTTCAAGAGACTGGGTTTGCTCTGCGTTCACACCTAATAGAAGGTTATAAACGTATCCGTAACTACCGTTAGTGTTATTATATACTATCGGCGACACCGCGGTTGCGCCCGCCAACGCTTCTGCAAATGCAGTAACGTCTTGTTCGTATTTATTCTTTTGGTCTAAATACATATCTTGGTATCTTTCCGCCAAATCGGCATACGTTAGTTTTGCACGTTCCGTTTTAACTAATACTTTTTCGTACTTTTCTATAACCTTTGCTTCTTTTTGTGCTTTAAGGTTATCAATATAATAATCCGATTCCGCTAAATTCTTAACCGATTGACCTAACAACGCGTTGTTCTTTAAGTATTTTAGCGCTTTGTTATACGCGGTATATCTTTCTTCACCAACTTCACCGGTGATTATGCCTTTGTTGTCTACGTAATCTTTCTTTTCGTCTAAAGAAACTTCCTTTTCAGCGTTCTTTGCATCGGTAGGAGTGGTTCTAACTTCTTCTGCCAACGTATCTTTAAGCGCCGATTTTTCGTCTTCTTCAAAAGTATCGATTAACGCGTTAACCGCTTTTAACGTTGCGTAAGTTGCTTCGTATATCTCGTCCGCAGTTAGATATCTGTCGGTAGACCATTTTTCTTTACTGCTATCTACTACCCCGCCGTTTTCTTCAAAATACTTCATTGAATATTGCAAAAGAACACGGTTGTCGATTAATCCATCTAAAATAAAATCAAAAACTTCTTGTTGGGTTAAACCTTGCGCGATATAGTTATAACCGTAGTTCATGTACGCCATAATCATATCTTTTTTGGTAATAACTTCCGTTTCGGCGTTTTCGTTACCGATGTTTACGGTTGCCACAACCTGAGCAAAATCTCTTTCGGTGTTCGGCGTTAATAATTTACATCCCGATATTACGGACACGCTCATTATAAGCGACATTACTAGTGCGATTATTGGAGCGATTCTTTTTTTCATATATTATCTCCCAATGTAGGTATTTATATATTATCTTATAAAGTATATCTTATTTAATAAAAAATGGCAAGGCTTTTTTTATTTTTTTGATTGTTTTTTATCTTTTTTTGTTTTATTGAGCCCTATTCGTTTGCGAATTCTAAAAATTCACGCATAAACAACAATATTTCTCTATTAGTTTTGCCGTTACGCTTAAAGTTTAGTTTAATACCCGTTTCTTCAAATGAAAAATATACTTCACCACTAAAGCGGTCAGTTGCTCTCATAAATTTTTCGTTCAAAAATATTTCTTTGTTAGAAAAGATAAAACTGCTTTCATTTTTTATAACGGTAATATCCGACACCTTAAACTCTTTCGCTAGCCGTTTAACCACCGCTATATTTATCAAATTATCCGTTTGCTCGGGTATCTCCCCGTAAGTTTCGGTTAAAAATTCTCTTAATTCTTTTTCGGTCTTTTCGGTGGTTTCCGCTATCTCTTTATACGCGCTCATTTTTGCCGAATTGCTCTCTATATACCCGTCCGGAATAAACGCCGAAACTCGCACGTCTAAATTTTGTTGAAGTTCTTCTTCGCCAGAAAGTTGTTCTTTAAGCAGTTTTGAATACAGTTCGTAGCCTATTTTCTCCATGTGCCCGTGTTGTTCGGTGCCTAAAACGTTGCCTGCGCCACGGATTTCTAAGTCGCGCATCGCAATTTTTATTCCGCTACCCATCTCGGCAAACTCTACTATCGCCGAAAGTCTGTCATAGGCGTTATTCGTCAATATTTTTTCTTTGCTAAAAGTAAAATATGCATAGGCTAGTTTGTCGCTTCTACCAACCCGTCCTTTCAGTTGATAAAGGGTAGATAAGCCCAGTCTATCGGCGTCAATAACGATTAAAGTGTTAGCTCTCGGTAGGTCTATGCCGTTTTCGATTATAGTGGTAGAAACTAAAACTTGCGTTTCGCCACGATAAAAACTTAAAACGTTTTTCTCCATAGTACGCTCTTCCATTTGACCGTGAACAACCGTGAATTTTAAATCGGGCAACGTCGCAGATAACCTACTTGCAAAGTTAAATATACTTTCTACACGATTATAAAGTACGAATACCTGCCCGCCCCTATTTATCTCACGAACTATTGCGTCTTTCATAAGCGAATCGGTTTGTTCGGTAACGTACGTTTGCACGGGTAACCGCTTTTTTGGCGGTGTGTTTATAACGCTTATCGACCTAATGCCCGATAACGACAAATGTAACGTCCTAGGTATTGGCGTCGCGGTTAAAGTCAACGTATCTACGTTGTTTTTTAACAGTTTTATTTTTTCTTTATGCTCTACGCCAAACCTTTGTTCTTCATCTAAAACCAACAATCCTAAATCGGCAAACTTGACGTCTTTGCTGAGTAGACGGTGTGTGCCTATAATAAAATCAACCTTACCGTCTTTTAAGTCTTGAATAACTTGCGCTTGTTCTTTTTTGGTTTTGAATCGGTTAAGGCAGGCTATTCTTACGCCAAAATCCTTAAATCTTTCTTTTGCGGTGTTAAAATGTTGTTCGCTTAAAATAGTAGTAGGCGCTAAAAGAGCAACTTGTTTGCCGTTTAATAACGCTAAAAATACTGCGCGAAAAGCCACTTCGGTTTTACCAAAACCAACGTCACCGCACACCAAACGGTCCATAACTTTGTCACTTTGCATATCGGCGTATATTTCTTCTATAGCGGTAATCTGGTCGGGCGTTTCTTCATATTCGAAACTGTCGGCAAAAACCGTTTGAAGTTGCGAATCGGCCTTAAACTCAAAGCCCTTTTGCGCCGAACGTTGTTCGTACAGTTTTTTAAGGTCGAAAGACATCTTTTTAATGCTTTCTTTTACACTGTTTTTTATGCGTTCAAAGTCTTTGCCCCCTATTTTTGACAGCCTTGGAATTTTCTCGTTGCCTAGGTATCTAGTGAGAATATCCATTTGCTCTACGGGAACGTAAAGTATATCTCCGCCGTAATATTCAACCGCAACGTAGTCCTTAGTCCCTTCGGTAGTAGTTATTTTTTTACTGCCTAAAACCTTGCCTACGCCGTGCGTTTCGTGAACACAGTAATCTCCCGTTTCCGGAGCGGAAAAATAACTGCCCTTTCGCGCGGTTTGATTGCGTTTTTCTCTTTTTTCGTAGTATAAGTTACCGCTTCCTACTACAACGATTTTTCGTTCGTGAAAAATAAACCCGTCTAGCAAGCGTGCGGAATATACGGTTACCGCGCCCGTTTGATTAAGGTCGCCGTTTACCGCGGTTACGCCTTCTTTTGAAAGGTCGAATAGGAGTTTATCCACCCTTTTTTCATCGCCCGTAAAAATAAAAGTTTGATACCCGCTTTTTACCCAGTTGCTTAGGTCGGCGTAAAGTTGTTTATAGTCTAATTTATATCTCGTAACGCTACTTACGTTAGTAGAAATTATTTTTAGCGGATTAAAAAAAGGAATTTCGGTTGACAGCGTTTGTACCGCGCAAAACGAGAACCTATTAAGCCCGCCGATTAATTGTTCTAAATTAAGCATAGAGTTGACTGCAAGTGGAAAAGTCGAGCCTTGTTTCACCATACTTTCAAACCGCTCGGTAAACTCGGTGTAAAATAAATTTGCAACTTGCTCTACACGTTTTGCTTCGTCAAACACTACTACGGTGTCTTCATTTAATAATTCGTAAACGTTTTTTGCGCTTTCAGTCAAACTGAAAAACACGTTTAGCCCGTCACTATCACTTCTCTCTATGCAGTCGATAACGTGCGAATATAACGACCGCAAGTTTTCTCGTGTTTCCGCAGTGGCGTTTTGCAATAAGTTTTTGCAATAGTCTTTAATTTTTTGCATTTCAACGGGTGAAAAAACATGTTCTACCGCTTGCAAAATCTCGACGCTATCGTGAACGTCTTTTCTTTGTCGAGTTTCCAGGTCGAACGATTTAACGTTTTCGATTTCATCACCAAAAAAGTCTATCCTAAACGGCGTGTTTTGGTTTATTGGAAACACGTCTAATATATCGCCCCGCAAAGAAAAACTACCCTTGCCCTCAACAGCGTCTACCCGTTCGTAGCCCATATTAACTAGCGTTTGAACAAGTTGTTCTAATCGATACTCTTCACCTTTTTTTAGAGTTATGTTTTGAACCTTGTCGCTAAACCGTTGCATCAACGACGCGGGGGTTGCAATAATAACGTCGGCGCTTTTTAGATTATAAGTTGCCGTTATTCGTTCGTAGATAAAGTCTTTTGAATACGCTCTACTTGGTAAAAGTAGTTGGTCTTTTTGTGGAACAACCACCACTTTTTTATCGGTCATCGCCGACAAGTTTTCGTATATTTCGGTGGCGGTAAGCGTGTCTTTACACACTACTAGTACGGGGGTTTCTATTACGGAATACAAGTAACACTTAAACGCCTGCGTAACGCCAAAAACCGCCAAGGGCAAGCCCTGACGGATGGATTGAACGATTTCTGCAACAGAATTCGCTTGGTTTTTTAGTTGAAGTTTCTTTTCGAGCATATTCAGTTTCCGTTAACCGAAAGCATTATTTTTTGAACGGGAACTCCGTTTGCGAAGTCTTGCCCCGCTTTTGCCGAAAGTGATATTGCGCGGGCAAAAATTTCTTTGTCTTCTTCTTTTATACCCGACAATACTAAATCTATGAGCGGTACCATTATCGGCTCACTTGGTCTAAAACCAACGCGTAGCCTTGCGAAATTTTCGCTACCTAAATGCAATACTATGTTGCGCATACCGTTATGAGTGCCTGCCGAACCTTTTTCTCTCATTCGAACTTTCCCCTTTGGCAAATCATAATCGTCGTACATTACCAAAACGTTTTCAAGCGGAATTTTATAAAACGAAACGAGATCGCGAACGCTTTCACCACTTAAATTCATATAAGTTAGCGGTTTTGCGAGCACGACCTTTTCACCGTTTATTATCCCTTCGGCTATCATTGCGCGACATTTTTCTTTGCAAAATTCTAGGCCTAGTAAACGAGCCGTTTCTTCAACCGCTAAAAAGCCTAAATTATGGAAAGTTTTTAAATATTTGTTTTCGGGGTTACCCAAACCTACTATTAGTTTCATTTTTACCTATTTGCTAAAAAAAGCCGTTTTGTAAAACGGCCTTTTCTTTTGTTTAGTCTTCGTATATTGCCGATAACGACGAGTCTGCGTATACGGTGGTAATTGCCCTTGCTATTAGTTTTGCAACCGATATTACTTTTATCTTGGGGTTGTTTCTAACTTCTTCAGGCATATCTATGGTATCTAACACCGCAACTTCTTTTATCGGGGATGCAATAAGTCTTTCCATCGCCGGCCCTGAAAGAACGCCGTGCGTGCAACATGCATATACTTCTTTTGCGCCGTTTTTAACTAGCGCTTCTGCGCCTTGAACTATCGTTCCCGCAGTGTCTATCATATCGTCAACCATTAAGCACGCTTTACCTTTTACGTCGCCTATAACGTTCATAACTTCTATTGCGTTTGCTTTGGGACGACGCTTATCCACTATTGCTAGCGTTGCGTTTACTCTAGAAGCAAAATTTCTTGCTCTACCAACGCTACCTACGTCTGGTGAAACGACTACCCAATCTTCGTTCATTTTGTTCTTAAAATATTTTGCAAGAAGCGGTGCGCCGTATAAGTGGTCAACGGGAATTTCAAAAAACCCTTGAATTTGAGCCGCGTGAAGATCCATCGTTAACACCCTGTTTGCGCCTGCCGACGTTAAAATGTCCGCTACTAATTTTGCAGTAATCGGGTCTCTCGGGCGGGCTTTTCTATCTTGACGAGCGTATCCAAAATAAGGGATAACCGCCGTAATTCTACCTGCCGATGCGCGTTTGCACGCGTCTATCATTATCAAGAGTTCCATAAGATTGTCGTTAACTGGGTTAGAAGTCGACTGAATTATAAATACGTCTTTTCCCCTAACGGTTTTCGGAAGAGTTATGCTTATCTCTCCGTCACTGAACTTACCCACTTCCGCATCGCTTACCGAAAGTTTTAGTTCTTTCGCGATTGCTTCCGCCAATGGCTTGTTCGAATTACCTGTCAATAGTTCGATCGAGTTGCCGTGTGTTATCATATTTTTTTCTCCTAATGTAACTTTATGTACATATAGTACTCTTATATTTTACGACTAATATTTTATTTAGTCAACTCTTTTTCCTAATCTCTTGCCTTTAAAATATTTTTTCATTAGTGCCGAGCACTCTTCTTCCATAATACCGCCTTCCGCTTTTACCGTATGGTTTAGTCCGTTGTCTTGTAAAACGGGATATTTACTCTCTGCACACCCACTTTTTTTCTCGTAAGCACCGAAATACACCTTTTTTATTCTTGCGTTAGCAATCGCGCCGGCACACATCGCACACGGTTCTAACGTGACGTACATTTCCGCCCCGTCTAACCGCCAACTCTTAAGTTTCTTGCACGCTTTGTTAATTGCGTTAATCTCGGCGTGGGCGGTTGCAAGTTGGGTTTTTTCCGTTTTGTTCCTTCCCCTTGATATAACTTTGCCGTCAAGTACTATTACCGCGCCGATAGGAATTTCGTCCTCATCTCTTGCCTTTTGGGCTTCTTTGAACGCGTATCGCATAAATTTTAGTTGCATTTTATACTCTCCAAAAGCGTGTCTATAACTCGCTTATTTTTTCTAAAAACTTCGCCCACTCGCTCCGCGCCAAGCGGATGAGAAAGGCTATCTCGCCCCACTTCTATGGTAAACGACGGAATTTTTAGCTCTTGTATACACCAGTCTTTGTATCCACCCGCGCTATTTGGCGTTAAAACTAACGGATAGCCCGTTTTATTAGACAATTTTTTTGCAATTTTGTAATCTCTTTCGGCAGTCTTCTCATTCTGAGAAAAATACCAATAAATCTCTTCGCCCTTGGTGTGATAACTGATTGTTGCGTTCGGCATTATTTTGAGCGTAAAATCCCTTAAAGCGCGAGTTTCGGGAGCGGAAAAAGGGTGTTCCCCCACGTAATTTTCTATTGACGGAACAAAAACGTTTTTTGCGCCTTCCCCCCAACGCGCGTTAAAGTTAACGTTTAAGTCGACCCCTTGACCGTTGGCTTTATACAAAGGGTTTTTGCTTAGCGCTAATAAAACTCCGTCTGGATTAGCAAGTGGAATAAAGTGAACGGTGCCACGTCTTCCGTTTTTTATAAAGTGAATAATTTGCTTTAACGACAAATACGCCGTTAAATATTCCCTGGCGTGAATAGAGTATTGAACGATTATCGTGGGAAAAGGTGTTTTTTCGACCGTTAAAGCATATATTTCTTGACCGAGAACGCTATGACCTATAACGCACTTTTTTAATGGAAACTTTTTGTAAAAATTTTTTACTTTCTCAATAACTTTCATACAAAACAATATATGAAAGTCGTTGCGTTTAAGTTTATTTGTGATAGGGCGTATTGTTTATAATATTGAACGCACGATAAATTTGTTCGGTTAACATAAGCCTAAAAAGTGTATGCGGAAAAGTCATGTCCGAAAAAGAAACCAACTTGTTCGCCCTTTTCTTTACTTCATTAGAAAGACCGTAAGACCCGCCGATAACGAAAGTTATCACGCCTTCGCCCCTATCGAATAGACCTTTTAGCGTTCTTGAAAAAGATTCGCTACTAAACTTTTCGCCCTCTATACAATTTGCTATAACGTAACCTTTAAGATGGGGCAAAATATGCGACGTTTCACGTTCTATAATAGTTTTTCCACCGTCGGTTATTTTACTAAAATTTTCTTCGGGAAGTTCGGTTATAGTAAAATCGGCGTACTTGGATATACGCTTTTTATATTCGTTTATACCTTCTGCAAAATATTTTTCTTTCACCTTGCCAACGGCAACTACGTTTATTTTAATCATTTTACACCACCGAATTTAGCACCGCTAGGAGCGTGCATATAAATATTCCAAAACTAGCGAACAAATAAAGATTTTTAAGTTTAACTACCTTGTTTTCCTTATTCGTTTGGGTTGGTTTATTGTTCTTTACAAATAGTATAACAAGCACGAAAACGGCGAGTAAAAGCAGACCCGCCACGATAACAAGCGGATTGAAAAAGGGAATTTCTACGTTGAAAAACGATAGAGTAATTACCAAAAAATTATTTAAAAAATGCGCGAAAATTGCTGGAAGAACACATCTAGACTTGTCCGCCAAAACTGACAAGACAAACCCGTATATGAATTGATAGAAAAACTGGGTGAGCGAGCCGTGGAACAGGGCGAAAATTAGCGCAATCGATAGGTATGATAAAATTTTGTTTGCGCCAAATAGGTTGCTTTGCATCATTCGACGGAAAAACAACTCTTCACATATTGCGGGCAGAACACATATTGAAAAAACAAACGCTAAATACTGCCAAACGTTGTATAACGGAAGGTTTACGCCTTTTACTTTTAAGGATAGCATGGTTAAAAAGTTCGCAACGGCTTGATTTAAAAATCCAAAACCCAACATCATCCCTAACGAAAGGCATATCGCTAATAAATAGAAATACCAGCCGGACAAAGAAGGCTTTATCGTAATATGCGCGCCCTTTTCCCTACCGTTAATTATTAAAGTTATCAGTATTGCTATCGGTGAAATAAGTGTAGAAATAAATACGCTTAAAAAACCACCTTCGCCAAAAATAGCCACCGCTATGGAAGACGAAAGCACGCTTAAAAAAACGTAAAAAACTATCAAAAGCGAAAAATTAAATCCCGCCTTTTTTTCTGCCGATAATTGTATATAAAAGTTCATATTATAATTTTACAATATTTATTTTGATATGTAAAGAATTTTTTCTTCTTAGCTATATTTAGAATAAAAAACGCACCGTTCTATGGGCGTCGCTCTTAGGGATTTAAATTTAATAAATAAAACTGCTTGATAAAAATTTTTATATGTGATATACTAATTATGCCAAACCAACTGAATAAATTAGGCAAGGACTATTTTTATCTTTTGAGATAATTATAATCTTTTTGCGTTATGTCCATAATGAATTTGATAAAATGCAAATTCCTACTGGATATAGCGTAGATTTGTTCTTGCTTTTCAGTTGGTTTGGCGACTATTGGAGTTTGCGTTTTTTGTGCGTTTACTTCGGTAGGCGCACTTTTTGTTTTTTTGACAATAGATGGAGGCTCTTATGAAAAATAATATTTTTAAACCAATTATATTGTTAATGTCAATATTGCTTACATTATTATCTCTCACAGCTTGTTTAGATTCTTCTTATGATGAAAATTTAGGTGAAGGTGACTATCAACTTAAAGAAGATGAATTATATGCTCCAAATTCAGCATCTTATTATGAGGGCAAAAATTATAAAACAGTAATTAGCGACTTAGAAAGTGCTGGATTTACAAATATAAAAACTGAGGTTATTTATGATATATATTTAGGTTTTCTTACGTCGGCAGAAGAAGTAGAATCGGTTTCTATTAACGGTAAAGAAAATTTTAAAAAATATGATGTGTTTAAAAAGAATGCACTTATTATAATAACATATCACGATTGGTATTATAATGAGCCTAGCGAAGAAGATAAAGCCATGATGGACGAAAACGGTATATACGCTCCAATTTCTTCAAAAGATGCAAAAGGGTTAACTTATGAAGATGTTAAAAATCAATTTATAAATGCGGGGTTTACCAACGTTAAATATTCAAATATTACTGGGTACGATAGAGATGAAGCGATAAATAGTGTTTTATATGTTGAAATAAATTACAGTCAAGAATACAAAACAAATTTAAAACTTAAAAAAGATGTAAAAGTTGTCATTTATAAATACATAGGAACATACACCGCTGAAAATTGTATAGATTTAGAAATTTTACTAGAAACTAAAGACCCTAGTTCGCAATTCGTTATTGATTTTGCTGAAGTTTATGCAGGAGATTATATTGAATTTGACGGTTGCGTTTGGGCTATTGATAAAACTACGGGTTATGATACAAGATATGACCTTATTTTAGGTGGCAAGGATTTTGATGAAAACCATGCGTACGGCCCAAATTTTAAACTCAAATGTGAATATTTGGGTGAAACAAATTACAATGTTAGAGATAATGTACATATTGTTGCAAGAGTGAGGGGTTATGAGAGTAATAGCCAATGGTTTGTTATAGACCTTGTTGAAATGAAAAAAAGAATTGTAAATAATGAACAGCAAGAGCCT
>CAJGCK010000025.1 GCA_904501795.1 uncultured Clostridia bacterium | reverse complement strand
TTTATCGCCTACTTTCATACCTACGGGAGCAAGGATATAAGTCTTTGCGCCGTCTGCATAACACAATAATGCGATGTTTGCGCTACGGTTGGGATCGTAGTCGATTGTTTTAACCGTTGCAGGTATCCCGTCTTTTGCACGTTTGAAATCGATTATACGGTATTTTCTTCTATTTCCGCCACCGATATGACGCACGGTGATTTTACCTTGCGCGTTACGTCCGCCACTCTTTCTTTGGTCTTCAAGCAGAGATTTTTCGGGTTTAGTTGTGGTTATTTCGTCGTAAGCACTTACAGTCATAAAACGACGTGCTGACGATGTTGGTTTATATCTCTTAATAGCCATTTTTAGTTCCTCCGTTTACCGATTAAGACAATGAATCGAAGAACTCTATCGATTTACTATCTTTCTTAAGTTGAACCATAGCTTTTTTGTAGTCGGGAGTGTATCCTTCGTACTTGCCTTGTCTTTTCAACTTACCGCTAACGTTTGCAGTATTTACCTTTTCAACTTGTACACCGAAGATTTCTTCGATCGCAAGTTTTATTTGGGTTTTGTTTGCGTTTTTCGCTACTACGAAAACGTATTTCTTATCTTTAATGCCCGCATAGCTCTTTTCAGAAAGCAAGGGCTTAATTATTATATCACGTGCAGTCATTATTCTCCATAGACCTCCTTGATTTGTTCAACAGCCTGTTTGGAAATAACAAGTTTAGAATTCTTTACAACTTCGTAAGTACTTAATTGAACTGCAGGTACAGTGGTTATTGCCTCGATGTTTGCACATGCTCTCAATACGTCTGCATCAGAGTTATCCATAACTACTAACACGCTCTTTTCAATGCCGAACGTTTTCAAGAAGGTTGCCATCTCTTTCGTTTTAGGAGCGCTTACCTTTATTTCGTCGATAAAGAATACTTCGTCATCTCTAATTTTTTGTGAAAGTGCAGATAAAAGTGCTACTTGTTTTGCTTTAGAGTTCATCTTCTTCGAGAAGTCTCTTGACTTAGGTGCGAATACTACGCCACCTTTTACCCATTGAGGACTTCTTATAGAACCTTGTCTTGCTCTACCAGTACCCTTTTGTCTCCACGGTTTTGCACCACCGCCACGAACTTCGCTACGGGTTAAGGTGCTTTTAGTGCCTTGTCTTTCGTTTGCAAGTCTTGCAACAACCGCTTGGTGTATTACAGACTCGTTATATTCGGTAGCAAACAACGCTTCGGGTAATTCGAGATTGCCTACTACGCTTTTCTTCATATCATACAATGTAACTTTTGGCATAATCTTTCTCCTTACGCTTTAACGCTGTTTCTAATCGTTACAATTCCTTTTACGGGACCAGGAACGGCACCCTTAACAAGAATTGCGTTTCTTTCTTTGTCTACTCTTACTACTTCAAGGTTTAATACGGTAACGTTTTCGTGACCCCATTGTCCAGGAAGATTCTTTCCCTTAAATACTCTTGAAGGGTTACTGATAGCGCCCATAGAACCGGGTTCTCTGTGAACAGGGCCAACACCGTGAGTTTCTTTTAGTCTGTGTTGGTTCCATCTCTTGATAACTCCGCTGAATCCGTGACCTTTGGTCGTGCCTGAAACGTCTATCTTGTCGCCCGCATTGAACGTATCACACGTTATTACAGAGCCTACTTGCATTTGTTCAGCACCTTCTAGTCTAAATTCTTTTAATACCTTGTGCGCGTTTACGCCTGCTTTTTTGAACTGACCTGCTTGGGGTTTGTTCAAGGTCTTTTCAGCAACTTCGTCAAAACCGATTTTGATTGCCGAATAACCGTCTCTTTCCAAAGTTTTAACCTGAACGATGGGGCAAGGACCTGCCTCGATTACCGTTACCGGAATAACTTTGCCGTCTTGGGAGAACAATTGCGTCATCCCTAACTTTCTGCCAATGATTGCTTTATTCATAGATAAAGTTCACCTCCGATATATTATATAATGTTTATTTGTTTACAGTTTGATTTTGATATCTACGCCTGCGGGTAAGTGTATACTGTCTAGCAATTTTACGTTGGGCGAATAAATATCGATTAGTCTTTTGTGCGTTCTTATTTCAAATTGTTCTCTAGAATCTTTGTATTTGTGGGGTGAACGCAAGATGGTTACTATTTCTTTTTCCGTAGGAAGCGGAATAGGACCACTGATTTTTGCGCCCGATTTCTTCATCGTGTCTACGATTCTAGAAGCTGCTTGATCAAGCATTTCGCTGTCATAAGACATTAGTTTAATTCTGATTTTTTGACTTGCCATTTTGTTTTCTCCTTTTTTACCTAACTGAATTTTGACTTGCTGATGTAAACTCTGCCGTGTGTGTCAAATCTTAGTAATAAAAAAATCATTCGCCGATACTTAAACTTTTTAAGTCGCTGCGAATGACCTACTAATTCTATTTGAAGTTAGTCGCAGAGGTCTTGCCCCCACACTTGTCAACGGAAATTATCTTTCGGTTGCGCCGAATTTAAGTAACTTCCCGTATCAACCCAGATTACACAGCTTACATATTATAACCTAATATCTAACGCTTGTCAAACGTTTGAAAAGGGTTTTTGAAACTTTTTAAAAAAATTTTTTAAGTCCAAAAACCCTTTATTTAACTGTGTTTTTTTTAGTTTACGCTATATTTTTATATACGAGTTTGGGCTTAGAAGAGCCTTTAACCACGTCTTCATCCACCACTACTTTTTCAACGTCGGTAAGCGACGGGATTTCGTACATTGTGTCTATCATCAAGTTTTCGAAGATAGTCCTAAGTCCCCTTGCGCCCGTTTTTAATTGAATTGCTTTGCGAGCAACCGCCGTTATAGCACCGTCGGTTATTTCAAGTTCAACGTTGTCTAAACCGATTAGTTGCTTGTATTGTTTTACTAGCGCGTTTTTAGGTTTGGTCATTATTGAAAACAATGCGTTTTCATCTAACGCGTGCAAACCAACCGTGATTGGAACTCTACCTATAAACTCTGGGATAAGCCCGTACTTTATTAGGTCTTGCGGTTGAACGTCCCTTATCAAATCCACCGATTTAGTCGTGTTTTTATCTACCGTACCGCCAAAGCCAAGTGAAGATTTTTCTTTGCGTTTAGAAACTATATCTTCAAGTCCAACGAACGCTCCGCCGCAAATAAATAACACGTTTGTGGTATCTATCTTTAAGCATTCTTGTTGCGGGTGTTTTCTTCCGCCCTGTGGTGGAACGGATGCTACGGTCGATTCTATAATCTTGAGCAAGGCTTGTTGAACGCCTTCGCCCGAAACGTCTCTTGTAATAGAAACGTTTTCGCTCTTTCTTGCAATTTTGTCTATTTCGTCGATATAAATTATGCCTTTTTGCGCTCTTTCTATATCAAACTCAGCCGACTGAATAAGCTTAAGCAAAATGTTTTCAACGTCTTCCCCTACGTAGCCCGCTTCAGTAAGCGTAGTAGCGTCGGCAACGGCGAAAGGTACGTCCAATATCTTAGCCAAAGTTTTTGCTAAAAGGGTTTTACCACTACCCGTTGGGCCAAGCAACAGTATATTGCTTTTATCAATCTCAACGTCGCTTTTTTCACTCACCGCGTTTATGCGCTTGTAGTGATTGTAAACGGCAACTGATAAAACTTTTTTAGCTTCTTCTTGGCCAACTATATATTCGTCTAATTTTGCTTTTATTTCGTGGGGCTTTAAGAGTGGAACTTTTTCGGTTTGTTTTTCCGACGAGTCTTCGTTCATAACGTCTTTACAAATTTCAATACACTCATCGCAAATATATATACCGTTCGGTCCCGCTATCAAGCGTTTGGTAAGTTCTTTAGGCTTTCCGCAAAAAGAGCAAAAGAGTTGTTCGTTATCTTGCATTATTCTCTCCGTTTCTACGGACGACGCACGAATATTTCGTCTATTAGTCCGTATTCTTTTGCTTCTTCAGCCGATAGATAATTATCCCTATCGGTATCCTTCTCAACTTGTTCGTAAGGCTTGCCACTATTCATAGCCAAAATGGTGTTTAGTTTGTGTTTGGTTTTAATTATGTGGTCAGCTTGAATTTTAATATCGCTTGCTTGACCTTGAGCGCCACCTAACGGTTGATGTATCATGATCTCGCTATTTTTAAGTGCGTATCTTTTACCCTTTGTTCCACTGGACAATAAAAACGCACCCATGCTAGCCGCTAAGCCTATGCAAGTAGTAACCACGTCACATTTAATATAGTTCATAGTGTCGTATATTGCCATACCTGCCGTTACGCTTCCGCCGGGACTATTGATATAAAGGAATATATCTTTATTTGGATCTTTGCCTTCTAAATAAATTAGTTGCGCTACAACCGCGTCGGCAACGGCGTCGGTTATTTCCCCGGTTAAAAAAATTATTCTATCTTCTAATAGCCTTGAATATATATCGTAACTTCTCTCTCCCTTACCCGTTTGTTCAACGACGTAGGGCACTACGGTGTTCTTTATTTCCATTTTTGCTCCTTAAAGCTTGTTTATTTTATTATGTTTGAACTCTTTAATAATTCGAAAAGCTTTTTGATTATTATTTCGTTCTTAATATAATCGAGTTGGCGAGCGTTTACGTTCTTCTTTACGTCCGGAACGGGTTTGTTTTGCGCTTTTGCCATTTCAGCGACCCTTGCTTCAACGTCTTCTTCGGTTGCTTCTATCTTTTCTTCTTCAATTATTTGTTCGATAGCAAGTTGAGATTTAACAATAGATTTTGCTTGTTCTTCGTAGCCCTTTCTATAATCTTCCATCGATTGACCCATGTATTTTAGGTAATCTTCTAGTTTTAAGCCTTGATAAGAAAGTCTATAAGACATTTCTTGAACCATATTATCTATTTGTCTTTCAACTAATGCGTCGGGTATTTCTACTTCAGTTTTTTCGGTTATTTTCTTAATGATTTCATCTTCAAGTTCTCTTTCCGCTCTATCAGCATTTTGTTTTTCTAATCTTGCCTTAACTTCTTCTTTATAAGCGTCTAAACTTTCAGCACCAACGGCGTCTTTAATAAACTCATCGTTAACTTCGGGTAATTCTTTCTTTTTGATTTCGTGAAGTTTAATAGCGAAAACAGCGTCTTTCCCTTTTAGATTTTCTGCATGGTAATCTTCTGGGAATTTAACGGTAATATCCTTTTCTTCGCCAACGTTCATACCGATTAATTGCTCTTCAAAACCAGGTATGAAAGTTTTGCTACCTATAGTAAGGTTTTGTTTTTCAGCCGTGCCACCGTCGAACTTAACGCCGTCAACACTACCTGAATAATCAATAACTACCATATCACCGTCTAAAACCGCTCTATCGGTTACGTCTACCATACGAGAGTTACGTTCTTGCAAACGTTTAACGTCGTTTTCAATATCTTCGTCAGTAACATTATATACTTTCTTTTCGAAAGTTATACCTTTATATTCACCGAGTTTAACTTCGGGCTTAACGGGTACGATTGCTATCATCGTAATACCTTTATCAGAGATGTCTTTAATATCTAATTCGGGTTGAGCGATTGCCTTAATACTTTCTTCCTTATCTAAAACTTCGCCGTAGTATTTGGGGAAAGCGTAGTTAATAGCATCTTCATAAAAAATTCCTGTTCCGTATGCGGATTCTAAAAGATGTTTGGGAACTTTACCCTTTCTAAATCCAGGCATTTGGTATCTACCCTTAGTCTTTTCATAAGCCTGATTGATTGCTTCTTTCCATTCCTTTTCCGTAAGTTTAATGGTTACTTTTACGGTGCTTTTTTCGGCTTTTTCAAACGTGTATTTCATATTAATCTCCTAACCTTTTAAAATTCATATCAATTTTATCATAAACATATTTAAAACGCAAGAATTTTTAAGCGTTTCAATCACTTTTTAATAATTCCGCGTGCTTATTTGCAACTACCGTTACGGACTTATAATCTGTGTAGTGCACAAACCCTGGCTTTGATTTTTTGGGTTTTTTAACGTGCGCTCGTTTGGTATATGCTATTTCACATTTCCCGCCTTCTCTCCCCGCGGAATAATAGGCGCATATCTCGGCGGATACTTTTATCGTTTCTTCGCTAACTTGTTCCGCCTTTTGCCTTATTATAACGTGCGCCGAGTGATAATCTTTTGCGTGAAGCCATACAAACTGTTTGTCGCTTTGGTCTAACAATAATTCGTTCTCAAAATTATTTCTACCAACGCGAATTTCCGCGCCGTTATATTCGTATATCCTAAACGGATTTTTAACCGTTTTCTTCTTTACTTGGTGCGCTCTTTTTATCAAACCGTAATCTAGCACTTCTTCTTCTAAAAGTTCAAGATCATCTATAGTTTCACACAAGGAAAGTTGCTCTTTAAGCGATGATAAATAGTCCGCTTCGCTTTTTATTAGTTCTTTTTGCGGTTGCAGTGAAACAAGCGCTCTCTTTTGCTTGTTGTATCTTTTATAATACAAGTTCGCGTTTTGAGATGGGGACAAGTTTTCATCAAGCAAAATCTCCACGTCTTCACCCGTGTAGTAGTTGTTTAACACAACCTTTTTGTCGCCCTTTTTGATTTTATAAATATTTGCGGTAATCAATTCGCCAAACAATTGATTTTCTAAAAGCGATTGTGCGTCCTTTTCTCTACTACAAATGGCTTGTAATTTTTTGTTGGCCTTTTTATAAGCGTTATTTATGCAGGAATTAAGTCTTTCAAACAGCGTTTTATACTTGTTTTGTTTAGTTTTGTTTTGAAAATACGTTTTCTCGGCTAAATACAGTTTTTCACAAAATATATACTCGCCCGATTTGCTTTCGTAAGGAAAAAGAAAAAAGTCTTTTACCCCGCTGTCAACCTTTAACAAACAAGGGTTTGGCGTTTGCTCAAATAAAAAGTCGTTAAAGAATTTAAAAAATTCTTGGGCGTGTTTTTGTGGATTTAACAAAAATTCTTTTTCTTTTTTTGTAAATAAATATACTACTTCTTTTGCGGTGTCTTGGCTTATACCTTGAACGTTAGCGCACAAAAACTCATAGAAAGCACCGTCGTTTTCACTATACTCCATAAGTTTTTGAATTAAACCATTGTCGCTAGGTTCAAATTTGTCTTGCGTGGGTGGGAATATGTACGGTTTACCAACGAAAAGCGGTCTTAAAAAATCGCCCGCTACGTTAACACCCCTATTGCCCGCGAGCAATTTTCCGTCTTGTGTTAAAAATAGGTTACTATACCTTCCCATAAGTTCTACGTATAAACTTTTTTTCGTGGGACTACTAAACTCTTGAGTTACGGTAAAATCAATTTTTATTATTCTATCAAAGCCGACCAAAGATATACTGTCGAGCGTCGCTGAAAGCAAATGCTTTCTTAAAGAAACACAAAAATTAGGCGTGATTGCAAGTTCTTGACTATCTTCAACGTCTACTATGCCTATTCTTGCGTTTGACGGGTTTACGTTTATAATTAGTTTTTCGGTTTTTTTGCCCGTGTAAATAGTAAAAACAATTTCGTTTTCGTTTGTTTGGACTATCCTATTTATTTTACCGCCCGAAAGCAACTGCGAAAGATCGGCGCACAAATATTTAAGTGTGAAAGCATCTTGTGGCATAATTCACCTACACTGAAAACCTTTTGTCGTTTAGATAAAACAGTACGTCGCCCCTTTTAAAGTGAAAGGTTAACTCTTCTGCTTTTAATTTTTGCCTTGTGGCGTTATATTTTTTATTTATACGCGCGTTGCCGTATTTACCGTCACCTATAATAAAATGACCAACGTGGGCAAGGTGCGCGCGTATTTGATGGGTTTTGCCCGTGTATAGCGTTACTTTCAAATCGGAAGTTTCGCCATTAGTAGAGACAACCTGATAGCCCGTTTTAATTTTAACGCTCCCGTTTTCAAAATTATCATAAATCTTGACAAGAGAATTCTGAGCGTCCTTTTTTAAATACGCAACCAAAACGTCACTCTCTTTTCTCATAACACCAAAAACGGTGCAACGATAAGTTTTGTTAAAAGAGTGCGCCTTAAAACCTTTTTTAAGCGAGTTTTCCGCATCGTTATTAAGTGCGAAAACCATTATGCCTGAAGTATTTCTATCCAACCTATGCACCGCTGTGGCTTGCGGAAATTCTTCTTTTAGACTTTCGGTTACGTTTGCCGTTTCAAAACCGCTAAGTTTATCTATTATAACCACGTTTTCGTCAGCGTATATAACCGAATAGGGTTTTACAGGTGTTGGAACGTAATACAAAACAACGGTGTCGCCCACTTCAAGTAAAACGTCCTTCCCTGTGCGTGCGCCGTTTATCTTGACGTCCTTGTTCCTAAGTAGTTTATTAAAAACGGAAAAAGAAAGCCCCGTTACGTTTTTCAAACAGGCCTTGGATAGTTTTTGCTTTTTTTCTGCGGTGAAAGTATACATAACTCTGCTTTCCTTTTATGAAAAGGACCTACCGTTTGGGTAAGTCCTTTGCGTTAATTAGTTTTTATCGTCTTCTTCGTTTTTAGGTTTTATTACAAGTAACACGATTATACCTGCTAAACAAAGCGTTCCTACCGAAAGGAATACTACCGACCAAACGTTATTTTGTAACCATTTGGAATCGGGCTTAACGTAGTTGGGCGAACGCAAAACTTCGATAACGTCACTCGTTGCTTCGTCTTTACGACCGGTCGTTTCGCTTTCAACCGAACAAATGATTTTGTAATAGCCCGTTCTATCCGGCTTGAAGCTTAACTGCCCGTCGTAAGCAATAGCTTTTATTTGGTCGTAAGTGAAACCGTCTTGGTTATAAGAAGTATCTTTAATTGCGCTTGCTTTGGGAATTTCTACCCAATCGTCTTCGTTTGTGCTTTCAGTTTTGCAATATTTTAGCACGTAAGTTTCGGTATAGTTTGAAGCAACAACGTCGAACTTAGCGGCGGTGTATTTTACGCCTACGAAACCTTCTAACTGTTCACTAACCGACTTAACGCTTATAGGCGCGTTGTCGATAACTTCGAACTCAAAGATATATGGAGCATATTTGCAACCGTCGAACTTAATCGTTCCACCGTCGTTATAATCGGTGTAATAGAAGTCTTTTAAGTCCATATAGTTTTCGTTTTGGTCAGAGAACAATACGAAGAATAAATATTTACCTGCGGAAGATAGCGGAACTTTCATTTGTTCGTTAATACCGTTATCGTTCGGTCCGTAGTAATATACTTTAGATTTTAAGTTGCTATATGCGGTGAGCTTATCGCTTACCAAATCTTTCATTGAAGGAAGTTCAAGGAATTGTTTTGATCCCAAGCTTACGTAAACGGCGCTTTCAGTACCGTATTCGCCTTCAGTTACAAGTTTAGATTGAACAACCTTTTTATACGCTTCTAAAAGTTCGGGATTAGTATTATAAACGGGTGCTTCATTGTCACCATCAATTTTCTTAACGTTAAAACCAAAGCTCGTTATGGTAGTGCCTTTATATTGCGCTTCTAACACTGCGTTAGCAGTTTCTTTCTTAAAGATAATAGTGTTCTCTTTAGAATCATAGTCGATATTAGCGTCTGCAGAAGGTACTAAGGTTATATCGTTTAACGCAATATTTCCCGCAACTGAATATACCACGTGTTTGAAAGATTCGTATCTATAACCTTCTATAACTACGTTACCGTTAAATGCGCTTTCGGGTATGGTTACCGTTGCTAACCCAAAAGATTCGAAAGCGGTTTTTTCAGCGTTAAGAACAAAGGTTTGTTCGTAACCCGCCTTAGTAGAGTCTAAGTTAACCGATTTTAAATTAAATTTACCGCCAACGTTATCTTTCGTCTTGATAGAAAATTCTACAGTATTGATTGTAAGACCGTTTATAGTTTTGCTAAATAAGAAATCGTTTTTATTCGCATCGGGCGTTTCGTATTCGGTAGCGTCTACTACAACCTTGTTTTCGTTTTCGAAAGTAACGGTTATACCCGTGTTAACGTTTGCTATAGCCTTTTCCGTTCCGCCGTTAAGCGATGCTACGTAACCTAAAGAATTTTCATCGTACCTTATGGTAAACGAAGTGGTTACTTGCGTAGTATAATCCCCGTCCGCATTTTTAACGCCAAGCGCATTTTTCGAAGTTCCTTCAAGCGACAAGGTAACTTCAGTCACCGCGTCGTCAACCACAAAGGTAAAAGCAGGGCTATTAAAAGCAAGTGCTTTTCTTAGCGAAACTTTATCACCGTTTGATACTGAGACTTCTATACCACCATCGTTAAACACTGCTCCGGTTGGAAACTCGTTAACCAAAACGTAATCCGCAGGGGTTAATTCTTTTGCGTGTGCTACAGGAAAATTAAACGTTGCCATCGCTGAAACGATACACAAAACAAGCACTGAAAGCAACGCTATTATTTTATGAGTTTTTATTGTCTTCATATTAAGCAAACAACTCCTTGAGCATATTTACACTTATAATTATAAATCTATATTATTTTACAAGATATTTATCTCTTTGTCAATCCACTTATTAATCTTTTTTACTTATTTTTTGTATTTTTTGCCCTTCTTTATTTGTTATCGGCATTTTTAACTTTTTTTTTGCAAAAATCATATGATAAAACAAATATTTTTTTAAGGCTTTACTAATGATAACTTTTTTACTTCTTACAGCCTTTACGGTGAGTATAGATTCCTTTTTTTGCGGATTTTCTTTGTCTTTCGTTAAAGGCAAAAAATATTTAATAGTTTTACTAATCACTCTTACCGTTTTCGTAATGTGCGTAACGGTTAATTATCTATCCCTTTTATTCAGCGATTTTATTAATGATAAAACGGCGTGTTTTGGGGGAATTATACTTGTCGTAATTGGATTAATAAACTTGTTTAGTCGAAGCGAAAAAAAGATTAAATCGAGCGATAAAGGATTGGCGTTTTTCTCGCTCGCAAGCGGTTTTGCCGTCGGTTTAGACGGCGCCGGCGCAAATCTCTCTCTTTCCATAATGGGACTAAATAGCATTTTTGTACCGATTACTATTGCTTTAATGCATGGATTTATGATTTCGGCGGGTATACTGCTTTCTAAAACGAAATTATTTTCAATATTTAACAAATTCAGTTTCCTACCGCCACTTATTTTAATCGCCTTAGGCATCTATAAACTTCTAGGGCTTTTTATATAGAATACCCCGTTGCATCTGCAACGGGGTAAATTGATTATACGTTAGTTACGTGGTCGTATTATTTTTTATTCGGGTTTAATTATGGTAACCGATTTCTCGGTATCAAACTCCGTCCACGGATTTACGTCTTTAGGTGGTTGAACTCTAAAAACCATTCTCTCTTTAGTTACGGGATGAGTAAACGCTAAATAATACGCCCAAAGAGATAAGTAACCTTTTTTTGCCTTTTCACCACCGTATCTCATGTCACCGTACACCGGTGTGCCTATGGCGTTCATTTGAACGCGAATTTGGTGGCTTCTTCCCGTGTGGAGTCTTACTTCAACCAACGAAAGCGGGTCTTTATGGTCTAATACGGTATAATCTAACTGCGCCATTTTTGCGTTTGCTTCCGCAGGCCCGCACACGTATACCATATTGTTGACGCTATTCTTTTTCATATAGTGGGTTAAAACCGCCTTGTCTTCGCGCGGTTTCCCGACTAAAATTGCGTAGTACTTCTTTTCAAAGTCACCGTTTTTCATCTGCTCGGATAGACGAGAAGCGGCTTTTGAACTCTTTGCAAAAACCATAACGCCACCCGTCGGCCTATCTAGGCGGTGAACTAAACCTAAATACACGTTGCCCGTTTTTCCGTAAGTTGTACGAATATACTCTTTGATCATCGAAAGCATATCAGCATCTTTACTAGAATCTTCGCACGACGGTACGTTTTGCGGTTTAAGTACCACTATTATATGATTGTCTTCATGAAGTATGTTTAACTGTTCCATATTTTAGTTCCCGTTTATTCGTTTATCCAAATTCCGCTGTTACCGCACGGAAGTATAACACCTTCTTCTTCCGTTTGAAGCCCCACTTCGTAGGCACTAACGCTTCCGCCGTGAGTTTTTGTTAGCGTTTTGTTTAGTATGTTTTTCAATACTTGCGGTTGCAAGCCCGTGGTATAACTGTTAATCAAGAAAAACAGCGGATTATCGCTTAAAACCTGCTTGCATAATTCTACCAAGGAATATAGTTCCGTTTCAAGCTTCCAAACTTCACCATTAGCGCCCCTACCGTAACTCGGTGGGTCCATAATAATAGCGTCGTACCGCTTGCCACGGCGTATTTCGCGTTGAACGAATTTTTTGCAATCGTCTATTATATAACGAACTTTATTGTTTTCTATCCCCGATAACCGAACGTTCTCACCAGCGCGCTCTACCATCCCCTTAGAAGCGTCTACGTGACAAACGGTTGCTCCCGCCTTAGCACAAGCCACCGTTGCACCACCCGTATATGCGAATAGGTTTAGCACGTTTATTTCTCTACCCGAGTTTTTTATTAGGTCGGTCATCAAGTCCCAGTTAACCGCTTGTTCGGGAAACAAGCCCGTGTGTTTAAAGCCCATAGGTTTAATCTTAAATTTTAAATCTTTATAACCTATAACCCACTCTTCAGGCGTTTTTCCGTTATATATCCATCTTCCACCGCCCGTTTCACTACGAACGTATTTTGCCGAAAGATTTTTATACCCGTCCAAATCGAACTCCGACTGCCATATAACTTGAGGGTCGGGGCGAAGTAGAATAACTTTTCCCCAACGTTCTAATTTATAACCGTTCCCCGTTGCAATTACCGAGAAATCTTGCCAGGTTGCTACCTTCATTTTTATACCTTGTTCAAAATAACCGTGCAAACGGCACCGTTCACGTCTAACTCTTTAGTAAAACCTTGCGCCGTACCTTGTTCTATTTTGTCGGCAAGGACTACTGATTTTAAGTTTTTACCGTTAGTGAACGCGTTTATTACGTCTGCATCAGTCGAAACGTAATTAACGGTTATTCTATCAACAACTTCAAACCCAGCGTCTTTACGCATAGATTGTATTTTAGAAATAAGCTCTCTTTCTACGCCTTCACTCTTTAATTCGGGCGTAATTTTAGTGTCAAGCACCACTGTTAAACCGTTTTCGCTTTGCGCGGTAAAACCTACTGCGCTTTCGCTACTTATTAGCAAGTCGTCTAAAGCAAACTCGAAATCGTCGCCTTCAAATTGCGTTTTATAAGTTTCACCACTCTTTACCGTAGCAACTATTTCGTTTGCATTATAAGTTTCTAAAATCTTACGAACCTTGCCGAGTTTAGCACCGTATTTAGGTCCTAAGGTTTTTAGTTGCGGTTTGATTTTATAGTTAACGAACGAAGATGCGTCTTTAAGATATTCTAACTCTTTAACGTTGAGTTCGTCCTTTGCTATTTCCAAAAGTTCGGCTGACAAGTCTACCTTTTTATCTGCACACACGAACACTTTTTGTAACGGTTGACGGTTTTTAACGTTCGAAGTGTTTCTGCACGCACGACCAAGCACTACTATATCCAAAACGTCTTGCATACCCGCTTCAAGCTTTTTATCTATCATACTTTCATCAACAACCGGGAAATCAGTTAAGTGCACCGAAATTGGTTGGTCTTTATAGAAAGATGGAACTAAGTTTTGATAGATTGATTCCGCCATAAACGGAGTGAACGGTGCGGATAGTTTAGCCATGGTGACAAGCACGGTGTATAGCGTGGTGTAAGCGGATATTTTATCTTCGCTCATATCGTGACCCCAATACCTTTCTCTACCACGGCGAACGTACCAGTTAGACAAATCATCGGTGAACGATTGTAACGCTCTTGCACTATCGAAAATGTTATACTCGTTTAAGCCTTTATCAACCGTTTTGATTAGGCTATTTAATTTAGAGAGCACCCATTTGTCCATAACGCTCAATTTGCATTTTTTAACGTCGTAATCGGCAGGATTGTACTTATCGATTTCAGCGTACAATACAAAGAACGCATAGGTGTTCCAAAGCGTACCCATAAACTTTCTTTGCGCTTCGGATACGGCTTCTTCATAGAATCTTGAAGGCAACCACGGTGCAGAGCCCGTATAGAAATACCATCTAACAGCGTCCGCCCCTTGTTTGTCTAGAATAGACCACGGATCTACTACGTTGCCCTTATGTTTACTCATCTTTATACCGTTTTTATCGTTAACGTGCCCTAAAACAATACAGTTCTTAAAGGGCGCTTTACCGAATAAAAGGGTGGATATTGCTAATAAAGTATAGAACCATCCTCTAGTTTGGTCTACCGCTTCACTTATAAAGTCGGCGGGGAAATGGCTCTCGAACAATTCTTTGTTCTCAAAGGGATAATGGTATTGTGCAAAAGGCATTGAGCCAGAATCGAACCAACAGTCGATTACTTCTTTTTCTCTTGCGTATTTGCCACCGCATTCGCAATCGAATTCGCATTCGTCTATATACGGACGGTGAAGTTCTATATCCCCCGTTATTCCGCATTTTTCTTTGAGTTCGGCTTTACTGCCTATTACGTGGATTTTTCCACATTTGTTACATACCCAAACGGGAAGCGGTGTTCCCCAGTATCTTTCACGAGAAATACCCCAGTCTATAACGTTTTCAAGGAAGTTACCCATTCTCCCTTTTTTAATGGTTTCGGGCATCCAATTAATCGAATCGTTAGCTTCGATAAGTTGGTCTTTAACCGCCGTCATTTTGATAAACCAACTACTTCTTGCGTAATACAATAGTGGCGTATCACATCTCCAACAGAACGGATAACTATGCTCAAACGCCATTTCTTTGAACAACTTGTTACTTTCTTTTAGTTCTTTAATAATTAGTTTATCGGCATCTTTAACGAACATTCCGCTATACGTTCGGGTTTCTTCGGTTAGTCTACCCCTATCGTCAACTAGTTTAACGAAAGGCAAGCCGTACTTTCTACCTACGTTTGCGTCGTCTTCACCAAAAGCAGGCGCTATGTGTACGATACCGCTACCGTCGGATAGAGTAACGTATCCGTCACAAGTTACGTAGTAGGCTTTTTCCTTAAAAGTGCCAACGGCAAAATCGAATAGCGGAATATATTCTACGCCTTCGTAGTCGATACCCTTTTTAACGCTTACCGTCGAGTAGCTTTCAAAAAGGCTGTCAACAAGCGCAGTTGCAAGCACGTAAGTTTCACCGTTTTCCGCTTGGATTTCAGAATAATCTTCTTTTGGGTTCATACAAAGCGCTACGTTTGAAGGCAACGTCCACGGCGTCGTCGTCCACGCAAGAAAGTAAGAATTCTCTCTACCTTTGATTTGGAACTTAACGAAAACAGACGTTTCTTTTACGTCTTTATAGCCTTGCGCAACTTCGTGTGAAGATAAAGCCGTTCCGCAACGCGGACAGTATGGAACAATTTTATGGCCTTTGTATAATAGACCTTTTTCAGCTATGGTCTTGATTGCCCACCATACCGATTCGATATAGTTGTCGTCGTAAGTTATATAAGGACTTTCCATATCTGCCCAGTAACCTACACGGTCGCTCATCTTTTCCCACTCGCCTTTGTATTTCCAAACGCTTTCCTTACATTTTTTAATGAACGGTTCTATGCCGTATTTTTCTATTTCTTGTTTACCGTCTATCCCTAAAAGTTTTTCTACTTCTAGTTCAACGGGAAGACCGTGTGTATCCCACCCTGCCTTTCTTAGACAGTGTTCACCTTTCATTACACGGTAACGCGGTATAATGTCTTTTATAACACGCGTAAGTATGTGACCGATATGCGGTTTGCCGTTTGCTGTGGGTGGCCCGTCGTAAAAAGTAAACTCGTTCTCACCCTCGTTTTTACTCACGTTTTTCTCGAATATTTTATTTTCTTTCCAAAATTGAAGTATCTCTTTTTCCCTTTCTAAAAAATTCAAAGACGTGTCAACTTTTTTGTACATTAATCTACTCCCTATTGTTAAATATAAAATATCTATATAAGTATATATTTATTTGTCGATTTTGTAAAGTTAATTTCACAAACTTTGATAAATTTTAGTTTTTTTAACTATTTTTACTTGATAATTATCCGCTTTTAAGGTAAAATACTTTTTGCCGTACTATGCGGGGAGTTAGCGATGCCCTGTAATCCGCAATTCGCTTAGCGGAGCAGAATACCGCCTTAGGTTTTCAATGTGGAAGGTTGCGCTTGACAAGGAGTGTTGATATCAAGGTCTTATGCAACGAAGCCTCGTGAACCGTGTCAGAACAGGAATGTAGCAGCACTAAGCGATAAGTTTCGTGTGCCATAAGGTAACTTTGAAGTAGCCACCTATCAAGTTCCCACTTCGGCGTTGTTTATCAACGGTGGTTGTACGGTTTTTTTGTATAAAAAAGGAACTCTACATAGAGTTCCTTTTGGTTTTTATTTAGGAAAAAGGAGAAGCCTGCTGTAAGTCGTGCTGTTTGCTTTTAGCAAACTGCTGACAACAAGCAGTGCTCATCAATAATGTCGGTGCTTTTTTAACACTCCATAATTTACTTTTTATTAGGGCTCCCGAAAATATTTTGTTTCGCAAAAGATTTTTGGGAAAAAGGAGAAGCCTGCTGTAAGTCGTGCTGTTTGCTTTTAGCAAACTGCTGACAACAAGCAGTGCTCATCAATAATGTCGGTGCTTTTTTAA
>CAJGCK010000024.1 GCA_904501795.1 uncultured Clostridia bacterium | reverse complement strand
ATCAAACTCTTAAGTTTAATTATTTAAAGCCGAGCTCGTAAGCTCAACTGCTCTAACGATTTCGCTTGATAGCGTTAATTTTGTGTCATATAATGACTGTTTTCAAGTACATATTTCATACTCAAAAGATTTTGACAGAAACTTTACAAAATAACTATTATTTCGTCATATTTCCTTCTATTCAATTTTTAAGCTACTCCCGTCAACTTCGGTTGACGTTTGCCGTCGTTTTTCGCGACAGCCTATACATAATAACACAAGCATTTTGTTAAGTCAAGCATTTTTCACGGGTTTTTTTAAGATTTTTTTAACTTTTTTTTAAGAATTTTTTAAGTTTGTTTAAGCACACAAAATATTGTGCTCGAAAAAGTTTAAACCCACGATATTTTGTTTTTAATACACTTAAAATCATTTGATTTTATCTAACGATTTTGCTTGTGCGCCCCTCTTGTTTTTTAGAGAGTAATGAGATTATAAATGAATTTTCGTTTAAAGTCAACGGTTTTTTTCAATTTTTTTCAATTTTTTTTAAAATTACTATTGTCTTTTTCGTTGTTGCTTGTTCCCTTTTGGTTTGCCTATACATATTATATATACGCGCGCACGCATATCGCGCGCGTGCGCGCGTGCGCGTGAAACAAAAAAATCTTGCGCATCTATGCAAGATTTTTCATTAAAATTTTTAGTTTTATTAAAAAATTGCTTTTTCTATAACACCGCCACCGATGCAAGCGTTTCCTTTATAAAAAACCGCAAACTGCCCTTCGGTTATTGCGCGCTGTCTTTCAAAGAACTCTACTTCCACGCGATTTTCTAAAATTTTAACTGTGCACTTTTGCTCTTCTTGGCGGTAACGGAATTTTGCGGTACACTCGAACTCCTTTTCTTGCGGTGGGAAGGGAATCCAGTTAACTTCGTTCATTATTAGCCCTTTACTATAAAGCCTGTCTTCACAGCCGTGAGCAACGTAAAGAATATTATTTTTCATATCCTTTTCTATAACGAACCATCTGCTACCGTCATCTCCTTTTTGTCCGCCGATATTTAAGCCACGGCGTTGACCGATGGTATAATACATTAAACCGAGATGCTCGCCCAAAACCTTTCCGTCAAAGGTCATTATTTTGCCTTTTTGTGCGGGAATATAATTGAGCAAAAAATTTCTAAAATTGCGCTCGCCTATAAAACATATGCCCGTGGAGTCTTTTTTACCCGCGGTTGCAAGCCCGTTTTCTTCGGCAATTTTTCTAACTTCGGTTTTGTCTAACTTGCCCAGCGGGAATAATACCGAAGACAACTGCTCTTGCGAGAGTTGGTTTAAGAAATAAGTTTGGTCTTTGCTTTGGTCCTTCGCTTTCAAAAGGTGGTGAACACCGTTTTCGTCGTGCAATATATCGCAATAATGCCCCGTCGCAATATAATCCGC
Organism: uncultured Clostridia bacterium; assembly: GCA_904501795.1. Classification (GTDB taxonomy): domain Bacteria; phylum Bacillota; class Clostridia; order Christensenellales; family Borkfalkiaceae; genus UBA1259. Next base: position 16,064 of record CAJGCK010000024.1, on the reverse strand, counting down.
GCCAAGTTTAAAGGCTTCTCTCTTAAAATCCTTGAACTTGATTTCTCTATTACACAAAACGTCTGGGTTGGGAGTTCTACCCGCCTTGTATTCGGCTAAAAAGTAAGAAAACACCCTGTCCATATACTCTTTGGCAAAATTTACCGAATAGTAAGGTATGCCTAAGGCGTTTGCGACACGGCGAACGTCGGCAAAGTCTTCTTCGCCCGTACACGCGCCACACTCGTCTTTCTCTTCCCAGTTGTTCATGTAAAGACCTATTACGTTGTAACCTTGTTGTTTCAAAAGAAGTGCGGCGACCGAACTATCTACCCCGCCACTCATACCAACGACTACGGTTTTTGCCATAAAAAGTTTCTCCTTATACCTTTAAATAATAACACAATCGCACGAAAATGGCAATAAAATATCGAAATGTATAAAAATACTTGATTTTTCATATAGTTTAGTGTAAGATGTACTCGTTATAGTTTAGCATTTTTGCTATAATAACAATAAAAGTTGTTCTTGCAACGATGACCGTGCTTGCACGTTTTAGGAGGATTTATGCCTGACGGCTCCGTTCCGTTACTAATAGCGATTATAATATTAGTGTTCTTTTCGGCGTTTTTTTCATCGACCGAAACCGCTTACTCTAGCGTTAACAAAATAAAGTTACGCGCACTTGCCTCTAACGGCAATTCTATGGCAAAAAAGGTTTTGACCTTTGCCGAAGAAAAATACGATAGTTTGCTTAGCACCGTTTTGGTGGGAAACAATATCGTTAACATCACTGCCACCACCTTGGCAACCATATTTTTTGCACAAGTAATTAAAGACGGTAATACTGCAAGCGTGGTTTCAACGGTTGTGATGACGGTTACCGTTTTGATTTTTGGCGAAATCACCCCTAAACTTCTTGCAAAAGTCTACGCTGAAAAATTTGCAATGCTCTCTTACCCGATCATCAAATTTTTCTATTATCTATTGTTTATATTTAACCTTATTTTCGGTGGCTGGAAATGGCTTATCGGCAAAATCTTCCACGTTAAAAACGACGACGTTATAACGGAAGATGAGATTATGACGATGGTTGAAGAAGCCGAAGAAGACGGTACTATTAAAAAAGAAGAAACACGGCTTATTCGCTCAGTCATTGAGTTTGACGACTTAGAAGTTGGCGATATTTTAGTTCCAAGAGTTAATATTGTGGCGGTTGATATTGCCGATTCTATGGACGAAATTAAAAAGGTTTTCAGCAAAGAAGGCTATTCGCGTTTACCCGTTTATAAAGACAGTGTTGACACCATTATCGGCACAATACACGAAAAAGATTTCTTTACGGCGTATCTCAACGGTAAAAAGGGCGTGGACGGAATAATGCAAAACGCATTTTTCACCACGGAACATATAAAGATTTCACAACTATTAAAACAACTCCAAAAAAGCAAGATACATATCGCCGTTGTTTTAGACGAATACGGCGGGACGCTTGGTATAGTAACGCTTGAAGATATTTTAGAAGAACTTGTTGGCGAAATTTGGGACGAACACGACGAAGAAGTCAATTACTTTAAACAAATAAACGATGATTTGGTCGTTGTTGACGGTAACGCTCCCCTTGCGGATATGTTCGAATTCTTTTCTCTGTCGGGAGAAGAAGACAACTTTGAAACGAGCACGGTTTCAGGTTGGGTGATCGAACAATTAAACGAAATACCCACCGCTGGAAAGAAATTTTCTTTCCGTTTCCTTGATTTTGAAGTGACTAAATCAACGGTTAAAAAGGTTTTACAAGTTCGCGTTAAAATCAACCCGCAAACTAACGAAGAAGAAATTGAAGAATAAGTTAAACGCCGTATTTATTACGGCGTTACTTGTATCCGTAGTCTAATTGGATAAAACAGAGCCCTCCGACGGCTCCGTTCCGAGTTCGACTCTCGGCGGGTACACCAAAATTAAATGAAAAACAGCCCCGATTTAGTCGGGGCTGTTTACTTAAAGTCAATCTGTAAGCCGAGTTCTGTCGTGTACGGTCATTTATCTACGAATATCGTCACCGATATCCCCCAGCGATATTTTATTAAACCGCTCGGAGTGGAACTCCTCGTATCGAACGGTTTGTCAATCTTGCTTCGAGTGGGGTTTACATTGCCCCTTTCGTTACCGAAAGGGCGGTGGGCTCTTACCCCGCCTTTTCACCCTTACCGTTAAAAACGGCGGTATTTTCTGTTGCACTTTCCTTAAAGTCGCCTTCACCGGGATTTCTCCGGCACCCTGTTCCTAAAAAGCTCGGACTTTCCTCATTGGCGGTTTTTCTCCGCCCCCGCGACCGTATAACTGACTTAAAGTATTTTGATTTTATACTATTTTATTAAAATTGTCAAGTGTATTAATTTAAACAAAAAAACGGATAAAAACTATTGCTTTTACCCGTTTTTGTTTTTGAAAATTTCTTTTCAAACCAAAGGTTATTTAGATTGTCAATTTTTACAAATCGTCTGCATCTTGTTCAGGTTTTTCATCTTCGTAAATACTTACTCCGGTGTATGAACCTTGAACGTCAAAATCACTTTTAAAACTTTTATTATTTGCAGTTTTTAGTGGTCTTTTTGCTGTTACAGGCTCTTGTCTTTTTCTTGTCTTTCATAATATCCCCCTTGATAGTATTATGTGCAATACTATTTGGGTTATACATAAAATTTAAATTATTTTACGCCTATTCTCGTTGCTTTTGCCTTGCCAGACAATATATCTTTTATCGAATATTTTGCCGATGCAATTATTACAAAAGTACCTATTTTAACCGCGTCTTTTATATATTCTAACTTAGCTTTTGCGCCGTTTGCGCCCACGCGTGAAGCCCCCGAACAATAATTTTCGCACTCGGTTATATTGTCTAACACTTCGTAAACGTCTTTACCCGAAATGTTTTCTATAAGCGTGTCCTTATCGGCGCTATCTTTATAAATACCGTCGGTACTCGTCAAAATAAGCAACGTTTTTGCTTTTAATAAACAAGCAATTTGGGTGGCTGTTTCGTCGTTATCAACACACTCTACCACGTTGTTCTTTTTATTCCTTAACGACTGAATTTCAAACCTTCTTGACTCTTCGGTGCTCACAGCGTCGTTATAGTTTATTATAGGGATTGCATTTTGTTCTTTGCAACGAAGCAACAACGATTTTAAATGCTCCCTTTTTTGCGGGTCGTTAAAATGTTGATGTTCAACCAGCACCTGTCTTAGAGAATACTTACTATCCACGTATTGACGGTAGGTAGACATTAGTATAGATTGCCCTTGCGCCGAATAGTCCGTTTTAACGTCTTCTAAAGATCCTTCAAGTTCTTTTCCGTTCCGTTTAATATAGTCTAATCTACCCGTTTCAGTCGCGCCACTCGTTACCCAAACGTACCCCGGTTTAAGTTCTTGAGAAAGACGCGCTATTAAAGTATAGTCTAAAATATTATCTTTTTTATCTATCAGCGCCATCGATCCGATTTTGCCAACAAGTTCAATATCAAAATTCATTAGTTTACCTTAATTTGTTTTATTTTTGTTAATATTATATATTAACCTTGTGTTTTTTTCAAGTTAATTTTTGGTTGAACTAAATATTTTTCGCGTTACACAAAGAAAATATTGCGTTTTTATAAATTTCATACATCTTTTTTAGCGACGTTTCACTAACGTTTTCGTTAGGCTCGTGTATGCGAGTGTTTTCGCCAGGGAACTCTGGGCCAAATGCAACGCCCTTTTCGAACGCCCTTGCAAAAGTACTTCCGCTTTGGCTTTGGGGCTTTTCGTTCACACCCATAACCGAGTTGTACACGCTCAATAAAGAAGTAACCATCTCCCCGTTTTTGTCAACGTATTGAGTGGGGTGTTTTACCTGATAGGTATATTTTAAACCAAAATTATCTAACAAGTTTACTATCTCTAACATAGTTACGGGGTAAGGAAACCGCAAATCACAACTGATAAGAAGTTCGCTTTCCGTTTGTTTTATTAAATTGGGCGAGAGTGTTACGCTTCCTTGTTCGCTTGTAAGTTTAGAAAGGGTGTTTTCTTCGCCGAACAAACAGTCGATCGCCCTTTGATAGTTCTCTCCCTCTGAAACCATATATTTTAACAATGGTAAGATCGCGTTTTTACCAAGTTCGGGCTTTGAACCGTGTGCGCTCTTGCCTTGTGAAAGAATTTCTCCGCCGTCGGTTAATAAAAGACCGAACTTTTTTAAATCTTCTTCTTTAACGGCAAAACGTGGTTTGCAAGTTACCCTATCACAAACGGCGTTTATAACCGTTCCGCCCACAGTACCAGTAAATTTTTTTGGAAGTGGCAAAGAAAACGTTACTATCGCCACGCCCTTTTCGGCGTACGATACGGGAAAGTTACCGTCGGGAGAAAAGCCGTATTCTGGGAAAGACGTTTTGCTTTTAACGTATTCTACGTCTTCCCAACCGCTTTCTTCGTTGCAACCAACTATAAGCCTAAATTTTCTGTTCGGTTTTATTTTGCTATCTTTTAACTCTTTGAGCGCAAATAGGCAAGCTAGTAAGGGTGCTTTGTCATCCATTATACCGCGCGCAAAATAGTAGTCGCCCACTTTTGTTAGCTCAAACGGGTCGGTTGCCCAGCCGTTACCTGCGGGAACAACGTCTAAATGACCTATAACGCCTATTTCTTCACCGTCGCCGTAAACAATTTCGCCGGCATAGTTGTCATAATTAATACATTGAAAGCCCATATCTCTCGCCAAAGACAAAAAATAGTCGAGCGCTAGGTAAACAGGTTTGCCGAAAGGCATATTCTCTTCCCTTTCACCCCTTACCGAAGGAAAAGAAACGAGTTTTTTTAGACAAGTTAGAAAATACGAATAATCTTTCATAACGCCCCTTTTGCTTTTTATTTGGTATATTAAAATCTATAAAACGTTAATCTTTTACCTTGCGGTAAAATATTTGCAAAACTATTGTTTTGACGTAAAAACTATCGTTTTTACTCTTCAGGTTTGAAACACTGCGAAGTTATCGCTCCTTGTAAACAAAGCGCTAACTTCTTATATTATAATCTATAAGAAGTAAATCATTTACCTTGCGGTAAAATATTTGCAAAACTATCGTTTTGCCGTAAAAACTGTCGTTTTTACACTTCAAGTTTGAAACACTGCGAAGTTATCGCTCCTTGTAAACAAAGCGCTAACTTCTTGTATTATAATCTATAAGAAGTAAATCTTTTACCTTGCGGTAAAATATTTGCAAAACTATCGTTTTGCCGTAAAAACTGTCGTTTTTACACTTCAAGTTTGAAACACTGCGAAGTTATCGCTCCTTGTAAACAAAGCGCTAACTTCTTGTATTATAACATATTTTATTAATTTATTACATAAATTATATCTTTTATTTTGTATTTTTATTAAAATTATGCTACAATAACTCTATGAGTACTAAGGAAAACTTGCACGCTGGACACAGGGCTCGCATGATAAATAAATTGTTGAGTGACGCGGACCTTCTTTCCGATCACGAACTTTTGGAAATAATGCTGTTCCCTTTTATCCCGCGCAAAAATACAAATGATATCGCACATAGATTGTTGCTAACTTTCGGCTCGATTTCTAAAGTGTTTTCGGCGACGGTGCAAGAACTAATGAGTGTTGAAGGCATAGGCAAGCACACGGCAACGGGTATTTTAGTCAATTCTAAAATAATGCATAAAGTATTTAACTCTTCTAAGAAGTCTGACACACCAAAATCTTCTTTCGTGAACGTTAACAACGAACTTGTCGAACTTTTCAACGGCTGTATTAAAGAACAAACTTTCGTGTTGTTGCTCGACAAAAACTATAGGCAAATAACACGGCTAAACTTTGATAATAACGAATTGTTTAACGTTAAAATAGACCCAAAAAATTTAGCCTACGCTTTCGCTATTAATAAACCGACGCACGTTATTATTGCACACAACCATCTAAGTGGAAAGGCAGAGCCTAGTAATTTAGACGATCTTGCCACCGCTAGAATAAACGAGCTTTGTAAACTTCACGGCGTAAACCTTGCCGACCACGTTATAGTTTCGGGTAAAAATACTTTTAGCTATTTTTCAAGCGGTAGGTTAGCGGATATTAAACAAAAATGTTCGTTTGATAATTATATACAATATTTAAATCAAGGAGACAATTTATGAGTAAAGTAAGAACGCGTTTTGCGCCTAGCCCCACTGGATATCTACACATCGGCGGATTGAGAACCGCGCTTTACGGTTATTTATACGCAAAAAATTTGGGCGGAGATTTTATTCTTAGAATAGAAGACACCGACACCGCAAGATACGTTGACGGGTCCGTTCAAATTATATACGACACTATGCGTGATTCTGGGATTATGTACGACGAAGGGCCTGACGTTGGGGGAAATTACGGACCTTACGTTCAAAGCGAAAGAAAAAATATCTACACCGAATATGCTAAAAAATTAGTTGAACTCGGTGGCGCTTATTACTGTTTTTGCTCGGCGGATAGAATTTCTTCGCTCAAAGACGGCGAAGGAAATATGAAATACGACAAACACTGTCTATCGCTCTCAAAAGAAGAAATAGAGGAAAAACTCGCTAGCGGTTGTCCGTTTGTTATAAGACAAAACGTTCCACTTGAAGGCACGGGCACTTATCACGACTTAGTTTACGGCGACATCAGTGTCGACTACAAGGATATTGAAGACGGTATTTTGATTAAGAGCGACGGAATGCCCACCTATAACTTCGCTAACGTTATAGACGATCACTTAATGGGTATTACTCACGTTATTCGCGGAACGGAATATTTATCTTCTACACCAAAATACAACCTTATGTACGACGCTTTTGGTTGGGAACGCCCCACCTATATTCACTTGCCACCTATTATGAAAGATGCGGTCCACAAACTTTCTAAACGTAACGGGGACGCAAGTTACGAAGATTTCGTTAACAAAGGATACGTTAAAGAAGCAATAGTAAACTATATCGCGCTACTCGGTTGGAGTCCCAAAACTAACCAAGAAAAAATGTCGCTTGAAGAACTTAAAAAGAATTTCTCGCTAGAAGGCATCAATAAGTCGCCGTCTATTTTCGACGAAAATAAGATGAGATGGCTATCGGGCGAATATATAAAGGCGATGACCGACGAAGAATTGCTTGAAAAAGCAGATAAATTCTTTGCCGAAAGCAAGGTTTACGGCAAATACGATATGAAAAAAATTGCTTCGCTTTTAAAAACGCGTATTGAAATATTTAGCCAAATTCCAGAAAAAATTAATTTCTTAGAAGAATTTGGTGCTTACGATACCGCGCTTTTCTGCCACAAGAAAATGAAAACGGACGTCGAGATTGCAAAAATCGTATTGCCTGAAGCAAGAAAAACATTAGAAGGTTTAACCGACTTTTCTTTCGATAGTATACACGACGCGCTTATGCAATTAGTTGCCAAGCTCGGCATGAAAAACGGGCAAGTTTTCTGGTGCGTGAGAGTGGCTATTACAGGTTTTGAATCTACCGCCGGCGGAGTTATGGAAATTGCCGAACTTTTAGGAAAAGAAGAAACCCTTAAACGTTTAGATTATTCTATATCTTTAATAAAATAGATTTTATTTCAATTCAAAACCACTAGTGAACTAGTGGTTTGCACATACCCTAAAAGGGTAGATTGCCGGCACACCCGTCAACGGGTATCGAAAGTTGGCAACGCATCACTAACTCGGGCAGCCGCTATGTAGCGGCTGTTTTTTTTGCCTACTTTTTCTTTATCCCCGTAAACGGGTCTATATACTCACTCATACTTATTTGACTGCTGTAGTAATCTTCTTGTAATTGCTTTTGTATATATTCACATATCACTCGTTCGTTTCTCCCGACCGTATCCACATAATACCCTCTGCACCAAAAACTTCTACCGCCATACTTATATTTTAAGTTAGCGTGCCTATCAAATATCATTAGTGTACTTTTTCCTTTGAGAAATCCCATAAATTGTGCTATACTTAAATACGGTGGCACGCTAACCAACATATGTATATGGTCGGGACACGCTTCTGCTTCGAGTATTTCCACTTTCTTCTCGTTACAAAGTTTTCGCAAAATCTCACCTATATCCTTTTTTAATTCACCATATATTTCTTTGCGCCTATATTTTGGGGCAAATACTATGTGATATTCACATCTATATGTTGAGTGTGCCGTATGCTTTATTTCATTTTTCACTTCGTTAAAAACCTCCTGTTATTTTTAGTGATGCGGTCGCCAAACCTTCACTATTATATCACGAGGTTTTTATTTACTAAAGTTTTTTATCGCCCCCAGTATAACTGGGGTTAAATTACGCTTAAAGCAACAAATTAAAAAACTTCTTTTTTTCAAAAAAGAAGTTTTTTTCTCTTTACATCAACATTTCGCCTTCGCCGGTTTCTATAACCTTAAACATTTCTACCTGCCTACCGTTTGACGCATCGATATAGACGTAATAAATATCTTCGTTAAGCGTACCGGAAAACTCGTAACACAACACTTCCGACGCCGTGCCTACAGGACATAAAACTTTTCGCGCGGTGTCTATTTGAATACTCTCGCTAACCTTTGCCCTTGCTTGTGCTTCGCTAAGCACAGCTTTTTCTATTGTTCTTTCAACGTGGTTAGTATAATATCCCGTTGCTTCCATACCGATAACGTTGCCCGTTTCGGCGCACACTCTTATTTTTATAAGGTCTGAATACACAATAACCGAATCAATTTCCACGGCAAAATTTATGGTGTATACGTTACCCGTTAAGTTTATCCACACGGGGCTAACGTTTTCTATTTTAAGTGCGGTTAAAAAGTTTTGCGCGTTCTCTATTGCCTTGTCAGACTCTATCAATACGCTATTGCAGTCCCCCGCAACGTCGAACATTATTAATTGACCGCCTTTTTTTGATATTTGCGCGTATAACGTTTGACCGTTTACCGTAGTTTGAAGGTTATAGCACTCTATCTTGCCTGTTGCCATACCCACGTTTTCTATGCTTTCAAGCCCAAATCTCCCAAATATTCTCGCAAAGATTTCGTTTGCTTGTTCTTGGTCGATATCTTCGCCTGTTAAACCCTTTATTTCTCTATTCAATTGCCCATCGGAAAAGGGTCCGTCGTAAATAAGTTCGGGGTATCCGGTAGAAAGGTTTTGAAGTTCGCCAAGTCTTGATAATAGAGCGTTGCCACTCCCCGCGCCGTCTAACGAAGTGAACGAATAATCGGCACCCATTTCGTTAATCGCGTTTCTTAGCGCGTTTTTAATGTCTAGGTTGGCGTTATATAACTGTCTTAACCCTTCTATATCGCTTTCGGTAAGCGGGTCGCCGTCTATAAGCTTGTTTACTAAATATTTAGAATAATCGCCGATTTGATTTATCACCTTGGTGGTGTAAAACTTATTTTCATCTCTAATAGGAAGTTGTTGCAAATCATTTTCGGCAAGTTCGGCGTTAATCGCCGTGTTGGTTAAATATTTTTGAATTGCTCCCTCGTCGCTACTAGCCAACGCTTTTGATAAGTTAAGGTCTATATTTTCAATTTGTTCTACGGTGTCGTAGAACGATTTTTGATAAGTCGCTTCAAGCGCGTAATTTTCCGCGGAAGGCATGAGTAGAACGCCCGTTAATACCGACGCTAACACAAGACACGCAATACCTAACGATATAACCGCTGTTAGATATCCGCCTAGTCCCCTTCTTTCAGAACGGGTACGGCGTTTGTTCTCTTCTTTTTGTTGCTTTAATTGTTTGCGTTGCTCTTCTTTTTGTTTTTTAAGTTGAGCCTTTAATTTCTTTTCTTCCGCACGCTGTTTAGCCATTTCACGTCTTTCGATACTCAAACGCTTTTCTCTCTCGGCGCGTGTTTCGTGTTTAAGCATTTCTTTGCGCGCTTTTCTTTCTTCTTTAATTCTGCGCTTGTTTTCTTTTAGTTCGGCTTTACGCTTATTTTTTTCTCTTTTTAATGCATTCTTAGCTTTTTCACGCTCGGCTTTTTTATGCTCTTTGAGTTTTGCTAACTCCATTTTACGCTCAGCCCTTTCTCTACTTCTAGAAGATTTTTTCGCTTCACGATTAGATGAAGAATTTTTACTTTTTCGTTTAGCGGTTTTTTTATTGCTTTCTAAATTTTTTCCGCTTTTTTTTGCCGTATTCTCCACTTTTTCTACGGCGTTATTTTTCTTTTCTTGCATTTTCCCCTCCTTATATAGCGAACACGTGGTTGCCTATCGTAACCGTCGTGGTTCTTGTGAATATCCACGCGCTAGTTGCCGTTACGGGATTATAATAATATATCGCGCCGTAAGTCGGGTCCCAACCGTTAATTGCGTCTAGCGCCGCCTTTCTTGCCGTTGCATTAGGCGTTAAGTTTATTTGTCCGTCATCTACCGCCGTGAACGCGTATCTTTGATATATTACGCCCGACATGGTGTTCGGGAACGCAGAAGATTTTATTCTGTTCAATACTACCGCGCCAACCGCAACTTGTCCTATATAACTCTCGCCACGCGCTTCTCCGTATATAAGCCGAGTTAATAGCGCAACGTCTTGATCGGAAAACGAAGTGTTGTTAGACGAGTTATTTTGGTTGCTAGAAATAGTCATACCTAGCGCTTTAAGGGTTTTGTTCCCCACGATACCATCCGCAACCAAGCCGTTACTTCTTTGAAAATATTTAACGGCTTCTTTGGTTTGCGCGCCGAAAATTCCGTCTACACTACCCTTGTAATAACCCCATCTTTTTAGTTTGGTTTGTAGCGTTCTTACGTTGCTACCCCTATTGCCTTGCTGTAGCACAGCCGCATACACTTCGGTAGTCGTCTGCTGTGGCGTTGCAATAGCGAATACGCTTAATCCCACGGCACAAACTAACAAAACGAGCGTTAATATTCTAAATATTTTTTTCATTGTATCCTCCTATTTGTCTTTATAAAAATTTTTAATGACTTCTAAAATTTTGCTTTTATAAACGTAACCCGTCTCTCCCGAAGTAAAGCACAACGGCGGATACACTACGCACCACCAGTTGTCGCCCTTACCAGAACCCAAATTTATTATTAAAGCATCGTAATATCCACACTCTAATGTGTAATCAAGATACTTTCTCTCGGGAAACTCTTCGTTTATAACGCTTGCCGAAGAAGAATATTCGTGCCCGTTCTCTAACAATACGGCGTTGGAAACGCTTTCTATGTTTTTAAGATTTTCGCGTATTATTTGTTCGGCTTGCTCTTTTGTTTTACAGTTTGCAATATATGGCGTTAAATAGTCAACGACCGCTTTTTTTACCGAATATTTAACCGCTTGATCTTGCTCGGTATTAGAATTAGCGCGAATATGTATTCTTAGATATTGTTCGTTATTCTTCGCACTTATAGGGAAAAAACCTATTATCAACAACAGTATTATGATACAACTCAAAAAACTTATACACGTCTTTTTCATTTTAACGTCCTTCTTTATTTTTAGATAAGTTTGTTATTGCCTAGGTTTATAATTTTTATACTCAATTTACCTTTTTTGTTTTTGACGTAAAATAAAAAACGCTTCTCTTTATAGAGAAACGTTTTTTCCGTCCTTTTATATTTTGGTCTTGGTTTTTATGATGCCAGAGCCAACTTGTTTCTTTTTAAGTTTTTTATAAGCCCTGCCTTGCGCAAAACCGTTTTTATATATTCCGTACACCGCAGACCCGCTACCCGTCATAATAGCAACGCTTGCGCCACTTTCTTTTAGCGCCGTTAGATTGTCTTTCATACTCGGGCAAAAAGTTAGCGCCGGTTTATACAAATCATTTTTCATAACGGCAAAAAATCCAGCGTAGTCTTCGTTTTCCAAAAAATTTAACGCAACACCGCTACACTCTTTAGAAACCTTTCCCCTTTCGTCAAAGGCTTTGTAACAATTTTTTGACGAAACGGCTTCACTAGCTGTTATAATCACCACGGGAAAGCGTTTTCTAATCAACAAAGACCTTACCTTTTCACCACGCCCACTAAGATATGCGTATCCACCGCGCAACATATAATTGCAATCGCTACCAAGAAGGTTCGCCAAAGGCTCTAAATCTACGTCTAAACCAAACAGTTTTTTCATGCCGATAAGTACGCCTGCAACGTCCGCCGAAGAACCGCCTAGCCCCGCACCCACGGGTATTTGTTTTTTTAGGTAGATATTCACGCCGTTCGTTGAAAACGTTTTCACAAACAGTTCCGCCGTCTTGTAGGCGTTGTTTTGTGTTTTAGAACAGCCCGGATTTATGCCCGAAGTTATTAACTTGATTTTCTTATCTTTTCTTTTTACAAGCGTAATTTTGTCGAATATTCCCACACTTGACACTATGGACCTTATAGGATGAAAGTTATTTTTAAGCCCTTTAACGTCTAGCGTTAGATTTATTTTTGCATACGCTTTTACCGTAACTTTTTTCATTTGTAAATCTATTATATCACTTTTGCCTGTAAATTACAACCCTTTCTTTTCCCGTTAACGGAAACTGCAAATCTTTATTGGTCTCTACTACTTCGCTTGGGCTGACGTTTAATCGCTTAGCAAGAGAAAACAATCCTTCGCCCTCGAGCGCTAGATAAACGCTAAGCGGATAGTCGATTTTTTCTTTGTCTCCCGTTAAGACCACCGATTTTATAAATTCGATTTCATCTTTAAGACAAGGGTAAACGGTAACGGTTAGCGTAAACGAAAGAGTGACTGAGCCGTCGGTCCCTTTTTTTGCTTTTAAATTTTTGACCGCACAACGACTAGTAACGTTTTCAAAATCACAACCAGACTGTTCTTGAACAAACGAAAAAGGCGCTTCTAATAAAACGTTAACGATTTTATCTTCTTCCGTTTTACAAATCACGTGACAAGAAATTACTCCGTCGCCGGTAATTTTGTTTTCTTCGGCAACGATAGATAGGCTTTCTACCTTTTCTTTTACCGCGAACAGTATTTCTCTACTATCGTCTTGCGCATCCACGTTAGCGTCTGCCGTTACGTCAACGCAAAACGAACGAGTTTCACACTGGTCAAGAAAACTTATATTTTCTTTTTCGAGTTGAAGATGTTTGTCTTTATTAAAAGCGTCGGTTACAAGCAAAACGTTACGCTCCTCAAACGCTTCCCCTTCAAAAATTAGTGTGGCGGAAAGGGATACCGAACTTGTTTTGTTTTCGGTGTCTACCGAAACGTCCCACTTAAACGATTTTTCGTTTACGTATGCGACGGCTTTGTTGACGGGCATCGCTTCTTCGCACTCTATTTCCATTCTAAACGGAAAAACCTTTTGTTCTTTGCAAAGTTTTTCGTCGTCCCTTTTTATTATTGCGGAAACTACCGTTTCGCCGTCAACTATTATACACCCTACCCCACATTGAACGGCCGTTATAACCGCCTTCCCGTTATGGCACAAAACGTCTTTCACCGCATAGTCTAAATCAAATTGCTCTTCTAGTGGATACACCGTTTTGCAAGAGCCTAAGCCTACCGTTATTTCTTTTTCTTTTTTGTCGGTAATAAGTTCTTCCGTTTCGATAAGGGGAGTTATCAACACGTTTTCGGTAACGTATGCGGTTATTAATATACCGCATTCCACACTAACTTTAAGCCCCGAAAGATCGGCGGTAGCCTTTTCGGCAACACCGAACACCGAACATTTACAGTTTTGCGTCGCTTTTTCGGCTTCGGTATACCCCACGAACTCGGTTGCGCTCTCGCATTTTTTTATTTCACCGTTCGTACATTTATATACTATTTGGAAAATCACGTTGCCACCGAACTTAACCTTGCCGTCTAGCACTTCCTTTTCGGTAACGTATACGGCAGAGAAAACGTCTATTACCTTTTCTACTTCTTCAACCGCTAAATCCGTTTTGCTGTTAACGGTAAGTTTTTCTTGATATTTTATATTGTTTGTAGTAACGAGATTTTTTTCGTGAATTTGTTCTTGCACCGCATTTTCCTCCTTTATAAGCAAAAAACTATCACTAAAGTTTATACTCGCAACTATTTAATTATGACAAAACCGCGCAAATTTGCGCGGTTTATTTATTTCGTATTATTTTTTTGAACGAGTTTTACCCTTCCACACATATATTCGGAATAAGAATACGCCGTCTTAACCTTTTTCGTTCGGTCTAACGGCGTGACCGTGAATAACGCGGGGTACACGCCTGAAAGTTTGCCTAAAAATTTAACGAATTTGTTTCGACCAAGATTTAGCGTTACTTCCACCGTGCCAAATTGCATTTTCGCAATCGTTTCTTTAACTTGACTTACAGACTGACAATTTTTTATCATAAACGGAGTTTTGCCGTTTATCTAGATTTTTATACCTTAAAAATCTTCGTCTTCCTCATCTTCTTCGTCGTCTTCAAAATCTTCGTCGGTGTCTTCGAAGTCTTTCTCGTCGATTTCAGGGATATCAAAATCGTCCGGCTCCATAGATTCGCTAGATTCTATTATCTCTTCTTCCTCTTCATCTAAGAACATCTCTTCGCCTTCTTCTTCGGCAAGTTTGGTTAGCGACAACATCTCTTCGCTCTCTTCCTCTTCATCATCTTCGTTGTCAAGATAGTTCTTCCACTCTTCGTCTTTGTCTATGTCTACTTGGTCCTTTTTAAAATCCATTTCGTCTGCGCATTTAGAACACATCTTTTCATCCGAACGGATATACGCGTGCCTGCATATAGGACAAAGAATCAAGTTTTCATTATCTTCGTCTTCATCTACCGCAAAAACTAGTTGCGGACCCTTTTTTAATTCTGCCTTGCAAACATCACAATACTCTTCTCCCCTACGAATATAATTTAATTCGCATCTGGGACATTTAATATAATCACCCGGCATATTTCATCTCCATCTGTACCATATATATTTTATTTTTACTAAAGAAGTTAATCCTTTATAATTATGCACTATATTATATCCACATACGATTGATTTGTAAACTGTTTTTTATCTATTTTTTTAAATTTTTTCTTAAAAATAATAACCTTGCAAGCGAATTGCTTACAAGGTCATTTCTTTTACACTCTTTCAAGTAGCATTTTATCTGCAACAAGGGCTATAAACTCGCCGTTGGTAGGCTTCTCACTCCCTACGTATGCGCGCACGCCTAATATATTGTTTATATTGTCAATTCTACCCCTGTTCCACGCAACTTCAATGGCGTGACGGATAGCACGTTCTACCTTGCTTGAACTTGTCGAGTACTTTTCGCCTATCATAGGATAGAGTTTCTTGGTTATGCTGTTTATAATCTTAGGGTCTTCAACAGCCATCTTAACCCCTTCCCTTAAAAAAGAATATCCTTTAATATGTGGCGGAATACCAACGTTAATAAATATTTTGCTTATCTTTTCTTCTAAAGAAATGTTGTGAATTTTTGGCGCGCAAGAAATCGTGCTCTTAAACGTTTCTTCCCTTTCGGCATCAATATCTTTCATTCTTTCAAGCAATATTGAAAAATTATAAGGCTTTGCCATGAAATATTTTGCACCAGCACTGTACGCCTTGGCAACAATCTCTTCCCTACAAAAAGCACTCAGTATCAAAAACTTGGTTTTTATCTTTTGTTCTTTAACCCTTTCAATAACGCTTATACCGTCGTACCCCGAAAGAATTATCTCCGCAATAACGTAGTTGGGCTTTTTTTCAGTTATCATAGATATCCCCGAAATTCCGTCGGTAGCCTGCCCCACCACTTCAAAATCGCTATTCCCTAAAAAACATTTTGCAAGTTGCTCGTTTTGTTCTTTGGTATCTTGCAATAAAAACACCGTCTTTTTTTGCATAAATACTCCTTGATAATTTTTATGTCTATTTGTATTTTACTACAATTGCTCGCAACCTTCAAGCAATTTTGAACAAAATTACAATTTTTTTCAAAATATTTTGTCGATTTTTGTTCAAAATTAAAACACCCTGTCGTTTTGGTGTTTTTTCGGGTTTTTAAACAAAAAAATCCCCCGCAAAATTGCGGGGGTTTTGAATTGTTTTAAGCGTTAGTCTACGAAATATTTATAAGCTTCTTGATAATAGTAGT
>CAJGCK010000023.1 GCA_904501795.1 uncultured Clostridia bacterium | reverse complement strand
TTGCCGACTTTATCGCAAATTAAAGAATACGCTCAAAAAGACTTAGAAACTTTTTGGGATGAATACAAGCGTTTAGATAGTCCGCATCTATTCAAAGTAGATTTGTCCGATGCATTATATGAATTAAAGAAAGAATTGCTTGAAAAAGTAAGAAATTAGTGGAGTATAAGTTGGAATTAAATAAAAAGAAGTATAAAAAGGCTGAAGTCGAAGCGATTATTGCCGGATATACTAACACTTTTCAACAACAAAAGAACGAATACGAACAACGCATTTTAGAGCTTGAACTTGATTTAAAGAATACTAATCAAGAGCTTTTAGTGTACAAAGAAAAAGAAGAAAGTATTTCAAACGCTTTAATTTCTGCAGAAAAAAACGTTAAAGAAAGTCAAGACAAATTGCGTATTCAATATTCTTTAGAGGTTGAAAAATTAAAAACTTTTTCTAAAGATATAAAAGGTTATTTTGATTACGTTCTAAACAAGTATCCCCACTATAATGCCGTAAAACATGCAAACGAAACCTATAAAAAAATAAACGAGTTGTTGGCTAGCGATGACCCTGTTGAAGCAGTTAATAACGTTAAAACTTATTTTGAGAAGAATGGATTGAGTGCGAAAAACCAAACTTTTAATCCTAAATCAAAAATTGAAGAATACGTGCTTGCGACTAGCGATAGCGGATTTGATATGAACGAAGTGTTAAACCCAGGGAAACTTGAATTGGAGGAGTTATGCAAAGAGTTAGGCCTTATAGACGAATAATATTCTCCATCATTTTTTCTTTGTTATTTGTGTTGTTAATATTTTTAGACCAGTTCACCAAATCTATTTTTATGAATTTACATAACAATACCGACTGGCAAAAGACCACCGTTATTAACGGATTTTTTGAGTTTAGATACGCTGTGAACACTGGCGCCGCTTGGAGTTTTTTAGCAAACGTTTCTTGGGCGCAAACCTTTTTTAAGGTTTTAACGGTTATATCGTTGGCGCTTTTTTTTGCATATTATATATTTGTTTGCAAAAAAGGCTATAAATTTTTAAGAATTGCGTTAATATTAATAATATCGGGTACGATAGGTAATTTTATTGATCGTATAGTATTTGGTGGCGTTATCGACTTTATAAGTTTAATATTTGGGACATATTACTTTCCCGTCTTTAATTTAGCGGATAGTTATATGACCGTTGGAATAATAATGCTAATTATACATTTTTTATTTTTAGATAAAAATAAATTGATAAATATACATGGAAAGAAAAAAGATAACGGTAAATAGCGAATATTCAGGTGAAAGGATAGACGTTTTTCTATCTAAAGTTACCGAATTCACCAGATCAAGAATTAAATCATTGTGTGATGAAGGGAACGTTTTGTTAAACGGAAAAGTTTCAAAGGCCAAAATTATCGTTAAGGGATTAGATGAAATAGAACTAATTATTCCTGAAACGAAAAACTTAGACTTAACGCCCGAAAATATGCCCTTAAACGTGGTTTATCAAGACGAATACGTTGCGGTTATAGATAAACCCCAAGGACTTACCGTTCACGCTGGTAACGGCACTAAAGGGAATACGCTTGTTAACGCGCTTTTATTCCATTTAGATAATTTATCAGGTATAAACGGTGTAGCAAGACCTGGTATAGTGCATAGGATAGACAAAAATACATCAGGTTTATTAGTGGTCGCAAAAAATGATTATGCCCACGTGTTTTTACAAGAACAATTACAAAATAAGACATGCAAGAGAGAATACGTTGCCCTTTTAGAAGGAAACTTGAAGACTGATAGTGGGACCGTCAATACTTGTATTGGGAGAAATCCCAAAGATAGAACTAAAATGGCTGTAACAAGTTGTGGTAGAGTAGCGATAACCGATTATAAAGTCATTAAAAGATACGAAGGATATACCTTATGTTCTTTCTCGCTTAAGACGGGTAGAACGCATCAAATTCGCGTACATGCTAAATATTTGGGGCACCCTATAGTTGGCGATAAAGAATACGGGTATAAGACGAGTAAATTTAAGTTAAACGGCCAGTTGTTGCATGCAAGAAAATTAGAATTTATTCACCCGAACACGAAAATTAAAGTTAGTTTTGAAAGTGAACTTCCGCCTTATTTCGTTTCGGTGCTTGATAAATTAAAAAATATTTAATAAAAAGGAGTATTTATTATGAGAAATAACAAAGAGATGTTGCCATTTTTTTCGTTTGTAGCACTTGTGTTTATAGCTTTATTAGTGCTTGTAAACAGTATTTTACCGCATATTGGGATTATAATCGACGGCTTAGTATTTAGAATTATTTCGCTTATTAAAGACGTTTTAGTTCTATTTGTTGTTGGTGCGTTGGCTTATACTTTCATTAAACCCAAAACAAAAGCATGGGTAATAACCTATTGGGTTTCTATAATTATATTTGTTGCGGCATTAGTTATTAGTTTGTTTTAATATTTTTATAAGGAAAAATTTTTACAGTGGAAAAACCTTTAGTAGCATTAGTTGGTAGACCTAACGTTGGAAAATCAACCTTTTTTAATAAGGTTGTTGGCAAAAAAATATCTATAGTTGAAAATTTTCCAGGGGTAACAAGGGATAGGCTTTATGCCGATGCAGAGTGGTGCGGAAACGCGTTTACTTTAGTTGATACGGGTGGTTTAGAACTTAAATCAACCGATCAAATGTGGAAACATATTCAAGAACAAGCCGAGGTTGCTATAGATACCGCAAACGTAATAATTTTATTTACCGATGCGAAAACCGGACTTAATTCTTCTGATGAAGACGTTGCTATGAAGTTAAGAAAATCTGGCAAGCCCGTAGTTTTGGCAGTAAATAAACTAGATAATTATTCCCCTGACAAACTGTTTGAATTTTACAGTTTAGGGTTAGGGGAACCTTTTGGCATTTCCGCAGAACACGGTAATGGTATTGCTGACCTTTTAGATGAAGTTTGCTCTTATTTCGATGCTTCTTCTTATGAAGAAGAAAGTGATACTATAAAGTTAGCTGTTGTCGGTAAGCCCAATGCGGGTAAATCGAGTTTATGTAATAAATTACTTGGGTTTAACCGAACGATTGTGTCTGATATAGCGGGTACGACGCGTGATGCTATCGACACTGAATTCCTTTATAAAGACCAAAACTACACTATAATTGATACTGCGGGTATTAGAAAGAAAAAAGCGGTTGAAGAAGATCTTGAATACTATTCCGTTTTAAGAGCTTTAGGCGCAATTCGTAGAGCGGACGTTTGTATTATTATGATAGATTGTTCTGTTGGTATAACCGAACAAGACGTTAAAATTTGTGGTTACGTTCACGAACAGGGCAAACCTTCCGTTATTGTAATGAACAAGTGGGATCTCATTGAAAAAGATACGAATACGATAAATAAGTTTAACGTAGAACTTAATGAAGCCCTAAAGTTTATGGACTATATTGAATCCATTTACGTTTCAGCAAAAACGGGGTTAAGAACTGATAAAATTTTAGATTTGGCAAATAAAGTATTGCAAAATTCTAAACGTAAGGTTTCAACTGGTCAGCTTAACGATCTAATTCTTGACTGCGTAAGGGCAAACGAGCCCCCGTCGGTTAACGGCAAACGTCTAAAAATAATGTATTCAACACAAATCGGCGTGTCGCCACCATCGTTTGCGCTTTTTGTTAACGATTCTAGCTTAATGCATTTTTCATACAAGCGTTATTTAGAAAACTGTTTACGGCGCGCATACGATTTTAGCGGAACACCAATTAAATTATTGACTAGAGAAAGCGAAGATGAGTGATACTTTAATTTTAATTATTCTTGGAATATGTAGCTATTTTTTCGGCAATATAAACTGGGCGATAGTTATCTCTAAATTTAAAAAAACAGATATTAGAAAATTAGGTAGCGGAAATCCTGGAACACTAAATATGAGTAGGAATTTAGGAATAAAACTTGGCCTACTTACCTTCTTTTTGGATATTTTAAAAGGCGCGATTCCAACACTTGTTGCTTTTTTCGTGCTAAGGGGAAGGGTTTTTTATAATTCCGATTTCGCAGTGTCTGATTTCGCTATATACTTATGTGGCTTTATGGCTGTAATCGGGCATATTTATCCCGTGATATTTAAGTTTAAGGGCGGGAAGGGTATCGCTTCAACAATTGGCGTTTTAATTGTTTGTGAATCAGTTCACGGTGTAGAGTGGATAGCTATAGTTATAATGGCGCTCGTTGCGGCGTTGGTATTTATTTATTTTACCGAATTTGGCGCTATGGGTTCTTTTATAGCAATTACTCCTCCTGCGATTAGTGGTAGTATTAGATTGTTTTTGTTTTACTCTAAGTCTTTATATAACGTTACTATTGCCTTTTCAATCGTAACTAATATGTTGATATTCTCCATTTGTTTTTTCACGTGGTTTGCGCATAGAAAAAATATAGAACGAATGCTCTCTGGTGATGAACATCCAACGTCGATTAAAGAAATGGTGGTTAAAGCTAAATCTAAAAAAACTCAAAAAAATTCTAATAATAAATAAAAATTTTTACATAATTGAATTTTGCCTCTCATATATTACTTTTGTAACGTGTGGGAGGTTTTTTATGGAAAAATACGATATTTATAACGATATCTCAACAAGAACTAACGGTGATATTTATATAGGGGTCGTTGGACCAGTTAGAACGGGAAAATCAACGTTTATTAGTAAATTTATGGAAAAAATAGTTATTCCTAATATAAATAATAAACTTCAAAAGCAAATCGCTACTGATGAAATTCCTCAATCGGCAGATGGAAGTATGGTTATGACTACTCAGCCAAAATTTATACCCGCGAACGCCGTTAAAGTAACTTTTAAGAACAAAGTTAGCGCAAAAATTAGAATGGTTGATTGTGTTGGATACGTTGTAGACGGAGCGACAGGCATAACGAATAATGAAAAACCAAGGCTTGTAAAAACACCTTGGAGCGATAAAGAAATTCCATTTGAAACCGCTGCGGAAATTGGCACCGAAAAAGTTGTTAACGAATATTCAACAATATCAATAGTCGTAACTTGTGACGGCAGTTTTACTGATATCAAGCGAGAAAACTACTTGCCAGCCGAGACAAAGGTGATAAACCAACTAAAAAATGCAAAAAAACCGTTTGTAATTGTTTTAAATTGTAAAGATCCAAATAGTGAAAATTCAATTAATCTTGCTAGGGAACTAGAAGAAAAGTATCAAATCCCGGTAATTAGTACTAACGTATTAGATTTAAGCGTAGAAACTATTAACGTTATTTTAGAAAAAATCTTGCTAGAATTTCCTATGTACAATTATAACGTTTCCATTCCAGGCTGGATGAGAGCGCTTCCTTCTAACAATCACATAATTTCAAACCTAATTGAAAGGGTAAAACAAGCATCGTTTGACGTTTCTAAAATGGGTGAGTTATCTAAAATAACGGATAATTTATGCGAAAACGAATATTTTAACGACGTTGACGTTAAGGAAATAAAATTAGGTGAAGGGATTTGCGATTTTTCATTAACTTGCAAAGACGGTGTTTTTTACAAAGTTTTATCAAGCGAGTGTAACGAAGAGATTACTGACGATTACAAGCTTATGTCTTATATAAAGTCCTTTTCTGACGAGAAAAGGAAATACGAAAAGGTTAAAGACGCGCTTCAATCGGCGGAAGATAACGGTTACGGGGTCGTTTTGCCAAATTTAAGTGAAATGATATTGGAAGAACCTATTTTAGAAAAACACGGAGGAAAATACGGCGTAAAAATTAAAGCGCGCGCACCAAGTTTACATATTGTTAAGGTAGACGTCGCTTCTGAAGTTAATCCGTATATTGGCAGTGAAAAACAAGGGGAAGATTTTCTTAACTATTTGCTAGAAAAATTCGAAGACGGTAAAGATAGTGTTCTTGAAACTAATTTTTTTGGAAAAACCTTGCATCAACTGATTTCGGAAGGTATGTCAAATAAAATAGTAGCTGTTCCCAAAGAAGTTCAAAGCAAAATGCGAAAGACCTTAACTCGTATAGTGAACGAAAACAAGGGCGGACTAATCTGTATATTATTGTAAAAAAATTAACCCGTATAAAAATACGGGTTAATTTTTTATTTTCTATTTTTTATTACAATTTTTTCTAAAATACTAACAAAAAAGTACATAAATGCCGACAAAAAACACAAAACGACAGTTGAAGCCATAACTAAATCTAATTTAAATACTTGCCCGCCATATACAATTAGGTATCCTAAACCAGCTCTAGAAACAAGATATTCTCCCATTATTGAGCCTATCCAAGACATACCAACACTAATTTTCAATGTGTTAATTAACGTTGGTAAACTGCCAGGTACAACTAATTTAGTTAATATTTGAAATTTATTTGCACCCATTGATTTTAGTAGGGTGATTTTATCTTCATCTGTTGCCATAAAACCGTTTAGTAAAGAAATAATCGCAACTATAATAGTGATTAAAATTGCCATAAAGATTATTGCTTTACTTCCGCTTCCGCACCAAACTATAATAATAGGTCCTAGAGCAATTTTGGGTAAACTGTTTAGAACGACCAAATATGGTTCTAATATCTTTCTAAGGCGTTCCGACCACCAAAGCGCTAGCGCTATAACATAAGCAAAAATTACTGAAATTATAAACCCTAATAAAGTTTCGTAAAGGGTGACGGATAGGTGATATAACAAATTGTCTTCTAAAGCAAGATAGTAAATGGTAGAAAAAATCTTAGAAGGGCAACTTGTAATGAAAGAATCTATTACGTTTAATCTCGCGAGTAACTCCCATACAAGTAGCCCTACGACTAAAATAGCAATTCTAACAAAATTAACTAAGTAGGTTTCTCTTTTAATTTTTCTTAAATACAACAAGTGTTGTGGGGAATAGCTAGATTTGTTTTTCATTGGTTAAGTTCCCTCCATAAAATTTCAAACCATTTACTGAAATTTTTGCTTTCTCTTTTGTGTATAGGAGTGTCTCCTTCGATATTAGGCTTGTGAATATTTTTCACCTTTGATGGTCTATCGGAAAGCACTATGATTATGTCTGACATAGATATCGCTTCAGATATATCGTGAGTAACTAAAACGGTAGTTTTTTTCTCTTGTTTTATAATTTGATAAACGTCGTTGTTAACCGATAGTCTTGTTTGAGAATCTAGCGCTGAAAAAGGTTCGTCTAATAGTAAAATCTTGGGATTAGACACCAAAGTTCTAATAAGCGCAACTCTTTGTCGCATACCACCTGATAGTTGTTCAGGATATTTTTTCTTAAAATCTTTAAGACCGTATTTGTCTAATAAATAATTTGCATATTCACGCTTTTCTTTGGTGTTTATTTTTTTAATTTCTAACGGTAGATACACGTTTTTTTCAATCGTTCGCCAAGGGAAAAGATGATCTTTTTGTAACATATACCCTAGTGAAGAGTTTGTTTTTGTAACTTCTTTTCCGTCTATGCGAATAGATCCCGAAGAAGGTTCTAATAAACCTGCAATCATTGAGAGTATGCTCGTTTTACCGCATCCCGACGGCCCGATAATAGAAACAAAGTCGCCTTCAAGACAATCAAAACTAAGCCCGTTAATTGCGTTTATTTCATCAGTTGCCGTTTGGTAGGTTAACGAAACGTTTTTAAGTTCCAAAATTTTTTTCATAATTTCTCCTTTGTAAGAAGTAGATTTTTATAAAGTATTTGCTATTGAATTATCAACTAATTTAGTAAAATCCACTTTTTCGTTTAGTTCTCCTGCGTAAATCATAACGTTTTGCAACAAGTCAAAGCTTTCTTCTGTTGCTGATAACGTGTTTTTCCAAGCATTAATATTTTTATAACTTTTTATTGAAGTTTCAATTGATTCAACAGAAGTAAGTGGGAAATGTTCTATAATTTTTTCGGCAACGTCTCTTTCAGTGTGCGTAAATAAATAGTCTATTCCTTTTTTTACAGCCGTTAAAAATCCTTTTACAGTTTCTTGATTGTTTCTAATATAACTTTCAAGCGCTATAAAAGACGTGTAGGGGATTTCACCACCTTGTGCGCCAACGCTAGATACTACTTTCCATTTACCTTCTTTTTCGTATTCCGATGCGGTTGGCTCGAATACCGTGCAATAATCGGCAGTTCCGTTTAAAAACGCACTTGTCATTAGATTGAATTGCACGTCGAAATTAAGATTATAGTCAACACCGTTAATAAGACCTAGTTCTTTCATAATATACTCAAAAGTCATTGCGGGAACGCCTCCACGTCTACCTGCAAGAATCTCTTTGCCTCTTAAGTTTAGCCAAGAGAATTCTTCATCGATGTTTCTAGAAACTAAAAAAGAGCCGTCTCTCCAAGTGAGTTGACCAAAAACTTTAGGTGCATCCTGTTTATTTTGATTATTTACGTAAATAACCGTTTCGGGTCCCATTAGGCCGATTTGCGCCGAACCTGAAAGAACTGCCGTCATCGAATTATCTGCGCCACCACCGTTAGTTAAGACTATTTCTATGCCTTCGTCTTCAAAATAACCGTTTTCAATTGAAAGGTATAAAGGTGCGTAAAATACTGAGTGAGTAACCTCGTTTAATTGAATAGTTTTTAGCCCGCTAGTGTTTTTACATGCCGAAAGTGGCAAGATCATAAGTAATGTTGATAAAATTATTGCAAAAAATTTTTTCATATAATTCTCCAAAAATATTTATTTTTTTGTCCTATAAAATATCATATGAAAGTGAAATAACGTTTGACATTATTTTATAAATAAAGTATAATACAATGCGAAATAAAGGTAACTATAAGGAGAAAATCCATCATGGATATGGAAAAAACGTATAATCCTACCGAGTTTGAGTCTCAAATATATCAAGATTGGGAAAAGAACGGGTATTTTAGGGCTGAAGTTAACCCTGATAAACTTCCTTTTACCATCGTTATACCTCCACCAAACATAACCGGTCAATTACATATGGGCCACGCTCTTGACGAAACGTTGCAAGATACGCTTATTCGTTTTAAGAGAATGCAGGGCTATTCTGCTTTGTGGCTTCCCGGAACTGACCACGCTTCAATTGCGACCGAAGTTAAAATTGTTGAACAAATGGCTAAAGAAGGTTTAACAAAAAAAGACGTTGGTAGAGACGGCTTTTTAGATCGTGCTTGGAAATGGAAAGAAAAATACGGTGGAAGAATTATTGAACAACTTAAAACGCTTGGTTCTTCTTGTGATTGGTCTAGACTTTCGTTCACTATGGATGAAAGATGTTCTCGTGCAGTTAAAGAAGTATTCGTAAACCTATACGAAAAAGGGTTGATTTATCGTGGGGATAGGATAATTAACTGGTGTCCCGACTGTAAAACCGCGCTATCCGATGCAGAAGTTGAATACGTTGAAGAAGACAGTAATTTATGGTATATAAAATATCCTGTAAAAGATTCTAGCGAATTTTTAACAGTTGCTACTTCACGTCCTGAAACTATGTTGGGGGATACTGCTGTTGCAGTTAATCCTAAGGATGAAAGATATAAACATTTAATAGGAAAAACGCTTGTTTTACCTATAGTTAATAAAGAAATTCCCGTTGTTGCGGACGAATACGTTGAACTAGAGTTTGGTACTGGTGCAGTAAAAATAACCCCTGCGCACGACCCTAACGACTTTGAAGTTGGACTAAGACATAACCTAGAAGTTATTAGAGTTTTGAACGATGACGGAACAATGAACGAGCTTGCTGGGAAATATAACGGAATGCATTCTTTAGATTGTAGAAAAGAGATAGTTAAAGAACTTGAATCTTTGGGTTTACTAGTTAAAATAGAACCGCTACATCATAACGT
Source organism: uncultured Clostridia bacterium (assembly GCA_904501795.1). Taxonomy (GTDB): domain Bacteria; phylum Bacillota; class Clostridia; order Christensenellales; family Borkfalkiaceae; genus UBA1259. Next base: position 7,854 of record CAJGCK010000023.1, on the reverse strand, counting down.
AGGGCATTGTTATAGATGTAATCACACTGTAGAACCTATCGTTTCTAAACAATGGTTTGTAAAAATGCAACCATTAGCCGACCCTGCAATTGACGTCGTTAGAAAGAAAAAAGTTAAATTTACTCCCGATAGATTTTCTAAAATTTATTTCAATTGGATGGAAAACATTAAAGACTGGTGTATTTCACGTCAGTTGTGGTGGGGGCATAGAATACCGGCCTATTATTGCCAAGATTGTGGAAAGATGGTTATCTCTAAAGAAGACGTTAAGATTTGTCCTAAGTGTCAAGGAACTTCAATCAAACAGGATGAAGACGTTTTAGATACGTGGTTCTCTTCTGCTTTATGGCCTTTCTCAACGTTGGGTTATCCCGAAATGACGGAAGATTTAAAATATTTTTATCCAACCGACGTTTTAGTTACCGGTTACGACATAATCTTTTTCTGGGTTGCGCGAATGATATTCTCTGGTTTAGAGCACATGAAACGTATACCTTTTAAAGACGTTTTAATTCATGGTTTAGTCCGTGACTCGCAAGGTCGAAAGATGAGTAAATCTTTAGGTAACGGTATCGACCCAACCGAAATTATAAATAAGTACGGAGCGGATACTCTTAGATTTTCTCTAATTAACGGAGTTTCGGCGGGAAGTGATATGAGATTTTCCGATGAAAAAATCGAAGGCGCACGTAACTTTATGAACAAGGTTTGGAACGCTTCTCGTTTCGTTTTACTTAACGTAGACGGCAGGGAAATATTGGATATTAAAGATTGCAAACTTTCAAGCGCGGATAAGTGGATTATTACTAAACTAAATAAAATCGTTAAAGACGTTACCGTTAATATGGAAAAATTTGAAATGGGCGTTGCACTAGCAAACCTTTACGATTTTGTTTGGACGGATTTTTGCGATTGGTATATCGAGCTTAGCAAACCCGTTCTTTATGGGGAAGATGACTTTAAACGAGACACGACGGTTAGTGTGTTAGTCTTCGTACTAGGTGAAATATTAAAATTGTTGCACCCGTTCGTTCCGTTTATTACTGAAAAAATTTATCAAAGTATGCCTAACTCTAACGGCCCGTTAATGCTTGCTGAATTCCCAAGATATTCCACCAAACTTAACTATTCAAGTAGCCTAAAAGAGATAGACTCGATCAAAGAGATAATTAAAACGATAAGAAATATAAAGGTTAAAGTAGGTTGCGCTCCTTCTAAAAAAGTTTCTTTATACGTTGTTACCGATCAAAAACGTATAATTAACAACGGCAGTGTTTACGTTAAAAAACTTGCAGGCGTTGATTCTATTTCGTTTATAAATTCTAAAGAGGACGTTTCTGATAAAACGGTTTCAGGAATTATAGATGGATTTGAACTATATATTCCGCTTGGCGAACTTGTTGACGTGAACAAAGAAATTGAAAGATTAACCACTGAATTAAATACCGTTGAAAAAGAAATTCAACGTGCGAGTGGAAAACTTGCTAATGCTGGATTTTTAGACAAAGCACCGAAAGCGCTTGTTGACCAAGAAAGAAACAAACTTGATAAATATGTTGAAATTCGCGAAAAATTAGTTGTTCAAATTAAAGATCTTAAAGGTGAATAGACAAAAAAAGTAGGCACTAGTTTTAAGTGTCTACTTTTTTATTAGTAATTTTTCGATAATTTTTACATTTTAACGAGCATATTTTGGGAAGTTGAGCATTGACAAAATTAGGAAATTATTATAGAATATAATAAAATCAATCTAGGAGGATTTATTGTGAATTATAAAAGTGCCGATTGGCGAGACAAAATGAACTTGGTTTTAGACTACAACAATATGATGGCTGACTACATAGGTGATGAGCAAGGTTTTTCGTCAACTGTTTTTGAAGAAAATAAAAAATTTATCTCTAAAGCTTATAATATCGTTAAAGAAAATCGTGGAAAAGGCATGATGGGGTGGACCGATCTTCCTTATAATCAAAACGAAATTGTAAAAGATATATTGTTTACCGCAAAAAATATTCGCAAAAAATTTGACAACTTTGTTGTTTTAGGCATTGGCGGAAGTGCGTTAGGTCCTACCGCTGTTTTTCAGGCGCTTTGCCATTTAAGGCACAATGAACTTCCTAAATCAAAAAGAAAGGTTCCAAAACTATACGTAGAAGACAACGTTGACCCTGAACGTATGAGCGCGCTGCTTGACGTTATAGATATTAACAAAACTTGTTTTAACGTAATAACAAAAAGTGGTGCGACAAGTGAAACGATGGCTCAATATCTAATTATTATGGATATATTAAAGTCTAAACTTGGCGACAAGGCGAAAGATCATATGATTGCCACCACGTCAATGACCAAGGGTAACCTTATTAAGATTGCTAAAGCAGAAAATTTAAAAACTTTTTATATTCCCGACGGTGTTGGTGGAAGATTTTCTGAACTATGTCCAGTGGGTTTGTTGCCCGCAGCCGTTTTGGGTATTGATATAAAGGCTATGCTTGCCGGTGCAAAACATATGGACAAAATTTGTATGAATAAAAACGTTTTAGAAAATCCTGCGTTAATTTCGGCTCTTTTACAAGTATTATCGATGGAAAAGGGCAAAAACGTTTCGGTTATGATGCCTTATGCCGATAGTCTAAAATATATTGCCGACTGGTACTGTCAACTATGGGGCGAAAGTTTAGGTAAAGCCGTCGATAACGATGGAAAAGAAGTTTTTGTAGGACAAACGCCTGTTAAAGCGCTTGGTGTTACCGATCAACACTCGCAAGTTCAACTATATAGAGAAGGTCCGTTTGATAAGGTAATTACTTTAATTGGTGTAAAAAATTACCGAACGACTTTTGAAATTAGCAAAGGCTGTGAAGATATACCTGACGTATCGTTCCTTTGCGGGCATACTTTAAATGAACTAATCACTGCTGAAAGAGAAGCAACTGAATATGCTTTAACCACTGCAAAACGTGCAAATCATACGATAATTTTACCCGAAGTTAATGCTTTTACCATAGGCGAACTATTATATTTGTTTGAGATGGAAACGGCTTATGCAGGGGCGATGCTAAATATAAACACCTTTAACCAACCAGGTGTCGAAGGTGGTAAAAACGCGACCTATGCTTTATTCGGCAAAAAGGGTTACGAAAAGACTAAAGAAGAAATGGATAACGCTCCAAAGAAAAATCAAAAATATTTCTGCTAATTGATATGGCGAAGGGGAAAATGGTAAAAAAAGGCAATAGTCTTCAAAATTATTTGTTCCATCAAGGGTCGTTTTATCGTGCTTTTGATTATTTTGGTGCGCATTTTTCTAAGTTAGACGGGAAAAATGGCGTAATTTTTAGAACGTGGGCGCCCAACGCAACGACTGTTGGGGTTGTTGGTGACTTTAACGGATGGAACGAAAGCGGTTATTTAATGAAAAGAATAACTAAAGGCGGTATTTTTGAACTATTCGTACCAAATTTAAAAGAATTTTGCGCTTATAAATATTCGGTAACTTCATTTAATAAAACCGTATTGAAAGCCGACCCTTACGCTTTTCATTCCGAAACACCGCCAAAGACGGCTTCTAAAATATACGATTTAGAAGGATATTGTTGGGGTGACGATTATTTCTTAAAAAACAAATCTCCGCAATACGACAAACCTATTAACGTTTATGAAGTTAATTTGGCGTCGTGGAAGCGTAAAGAAAATGGTGACTACTATTCATACGTTGAGTTAGCAAAAGAATTGGTTGCTTACGTTAAAGACCTTGGATATACCCACGTTGAGTTTATGCCACTAGCGGAATATCCGTTTGACGGTTCTTGGGGGTATCAGGTTACGGGGTATTATTCTATTACGTCTAGGTTTGGAACTCCTAAAGATTTTATGTATTTAGTCGACACCTTCCACCAAAACGGAATAGGCGTTATACTTGACTGGGTTCCCGCGCATTTTCCAAAAGATGAACACGGTTTATATATGTTCGACGGGTCAACGTGTTATGAAAACCCTATTGAATGTCGTCGTTCTAACAAAACTTGGGGAACACACGTTTTTGATTGGGGAAGAAATGAAGTTAGAAGTTTTTTGATTTCAAACGCTTTATTTCTTTTTGAAAAATTTCATATAGATGGTTTAAGAGTGGACGCCGTTGCTTCAATGCTTTATCTAGATTATGATAAAGAAGACGGGGAATGGATACCTAACGTTAACGGTGGTAACTATAATTTAGATGCTATTGCTTTTTTCAAACAGTTAAATAGCGCTGTTTTTGAAAAATTCCCTAACGCTTTAATGATTGCAGAAGAATCCACGGCTTTTCCGCTTATAACTCATCCCGTTTACAACGGTGGGTTAGGTTTTAATTTTAAGTGGAATATGGGGTGGATGAACGACGTTTTATCATATTTTAAGGTTGACCCTTATTTTAGATCGCACGAACACAATAAACTAACTTTTTCAATGTGTTATGCGTTTAGTGAGAATTACGTTTTGCCTTTTTCTCACGACGAAGTAGTTCATGGGAAAAAATCTCTTATAGATAAAATGCCAGGCGACGTAAATTGTAAATTTTCTAATTTGCGTGCTCTTTACTTATACACTTATTCGCACCCGGGCAAAAAACTTTCGTTTATGGGCAGCGAGTTCGCTCAGTTTAGAGAGTGGAATTATAAAGATGGGTTAGAGTTCTTTTTAATTAACAACTATCCGTTACATAAAAAATTCTTAAAATTTACTAAAAGATTAAATGAAATATATAAAAATTTCCCCGCTTTATATGAAATTGAAAACTCGTGGGATGGGTTTAAGTGGATTTCAGCCGATGAACGTGATAATAACGTTATATCATTTGAAAGGAAAGATAAAAAGGGAAATACGCTTGTTTCAATTATTAATTTTTCTGGAAATTATTATAAGAATTATAGGCTTGGGCTAGAAAAAGGGGAATATGAAAAGATAATTTGTTCTGATGATAAAAGATACGGTGGTAACGGTCAAAACACAAAAAAACATTATAAGACTAGTAAAAAATTCGCTCACGGCAAAGAAAACTCAATTTTAATTTCTTTACCAGCGTTTTCAGGCATTTACTTTAAAAAAATCAAATAGAATTTTATTTTAAGGAGCAATATATGAAAGGGAAGAAAAAATGCGTAGCAATGTTACTTGCAGGTGGAAAAGGTAGTAGACTATACGCACTAACTAATAACATCGCTAAACCAGCGGTGTCGTTTGGTGGTAAGTATAGAATTATTGATTTTCCTTTGTCAAACTGCGTAAACTCAGGTATTGATACAGTGGGCGTTTTAACTCAGTATCAACCACTTATACTAAACGACTATATAGGTAACGGTCAACCTTGGGACTTAGATAGAACGTTTGGCGGTGTACATATTCTTTCACCGTATCAAGCAAAAAAATCGTCCGACTGGTACAAGGGCACAGCGAACGCAATCTATCAAAACATGCATTTTATGAAACAGTTTAACCCTGAATACGTTTTAATTTTATCGGGCGACCATATTTATAAAATGAATTATTCGTTAATGCTTAATTACCATATCCAAAATGGAGCAGATTGCACGATTTCGGCAATTGAAGTTCCTATTGAAGAAGCGTCTCGTTTCGGTATTCTAAACACGACCGAAGACGGCGTTATTTACGAATTTGAAGAAAAACCAAAAAAACCAAAATCAAATTTGGCGTCTATGGGTATATACATATTTACGGCGGAAAAATTATTCAAATATTTAGAAGACGATAGTAAAAATCCTAATTCTTCAAACGACTTTGGTAAAGACGTTTTGCCTGCTATGTTAAACGACGGGAATAAAATGATGGCTTATAAGTTTGAAGGGTATTGGAAAGACGTTGGAACTATATCTTCTTTGTACGATGCAAATATGGATTTGCTTGGGGATAGTCCTAAGTTTGACGTTACTGATACGTCTTGGAAAATTCAGTCAAGAAGCCCCTTGGCGCCTCCGCATTATATAAACGATACTGCAAAGACAACAAACAGTATTATAATGTCCGGTTGTGAAATTTACGGTACAGTAGAAAATAGCATTTTAGCAAGTTCTGTTATCGTTGAAGAGGGAGCAGTTATCAAAAATAGCATAATTATGTCAGACGTAACTATAGGTGAAAACGCTTTTATTGACCACGCTATTATTGATGAAAACGTAACCGTTGGCAAGAATGCTAAAATAGGCAGTGGAAACAATCCAAAAGGACTTATAACTTTAATTGGAAGAAATACTAATATAGGTAAATGCACTGAAATAAAATGTGGCGCCATGGTTGAAGAAGACGTTTTAACGGGGGAAAAATAATATGAGAGCGGTTGGAATTATATTTTCAAATATACACGATAATAACTTGCCTGAATTAGCAAGGATACGTACCCTAGGTTCTATACCTTTTGGTGGAAGATATCGTTTGATAGATTTTCCTTTATCAAACATGGTTAACTCTGGAATAGATACTGTCGGTATAATTACAAAAAGCAACTATCAATCTTTAATGGACCACGTTGGAAGTGGTAAAGATTGGGATCTTGCAAGAAAAGACGGTGGTGTTATATTTTTACCCCCGTTTGGTGATATAAGCAACGATAGATTATACACTTCTAGGCTAGAAGCCCTAAAAGGTGTTACTAATTTCTTGTTCCGTGCCGATGAAGAATACGTTGTTATGACCGATTGCGATAATATTTGCAAACTAAATTACAACGAAGTTATAGAACAGCACATAAAAAATAATGCAGATATTACTATGGTATACAAGAAATGTAACGGTAACGACTACGTGGATAACGCCGTACTTACCAAACTTTCTCTCGACGGTGATAGAGTTGTTGGCGTTAATATATCTTCGCCGGAAGAAAACGAAGAAATAAACTCGTTTATTAATATTTACGTAATCAAAAAATCATTATTACAAAATATCGTTATGGATAGTATTTCTCATAACAAACGCCATTTTACTAAAGACGTTATTATTTCAAACCTAAGAAGTATGAAAATTTGCGCTTACGAATATAAGGGATACTATTCGGGTATTTCTTCACTTCAAGCATATTTTAACTGCAATTTAAGTTTATTAGACAAGAAAAACAGAATAGAATTATTTGGTGATAGAAACGTTTTCACTAAAGTTAGAGATAGCGCGCCCACAAAGTACGGCAACTGCGCTGTAGTTAAAAACTCTATGATAGCCGACGGTTGCGAAATCGAAGGCGAAGTTGAAAATAGTATTATTTTCCGCAACGTTAAAGTTGCAAGAGGCGCCGTTGTCAAAAATAGTATTGTAATGCAAAATACAGTTTTGGGTGAAAAATCTATTTTAAATTGTATTATAGCCGATAAAAACGTTGTTGTTAGAGACAAAAAAGTTTTATCTGGCAGTGAAAATCATCCTTTCTATATAGGCAAAGGAATAATGATATAGGAGAGAATATGGCTACTAAAAAAACTACTGCAAAAACTACTGCCGTTACTAAAAAGAAAACAAGTGTTTCTAAAAAATCAGAGAAAAAAATAACTAACCTAAAGGTTAGTGTTAAAAACAAAATTATTTATCTAGGCTCTGAATGTGCGCCATTTATTGCAACGGGTGGCCTTGCTGACGTATTAGGCTCGCTACCTAAAGCAGTTGCTCAAAATAAAAATTACGACGTTAGCGTGATTTTGCCTCTTTATAGCAATATTGCTAGCGATTTTAGAAAAGATTTTAAGTTTTTAACAAGTTTTAACGTTTCAGTTGGTTGGCGTTTACAATATTGCGGTGTCTTTTTTACCGAATATCAAGGCGTAAAATTTTATTTTTTAGATAACGAATATTATTTTAAGAGAGAAGGCAATATTT
>CAJGCK010000022.1 GCA_904501795.1 uncultured Clostridia bacterium | reverse complement strand
ACCATTTTTGCTTGGACGGGCGCGCTTAGAAAAAGGGGCGAACTAGACGGCACTCACGACTTAGTTGACTTTGCAACGAGATTAGAGAAAGCGACGATAAAAACTATTGAAAACGGAGAAATGACGGGGGATTTGATTGCGCTATTTAGAAAAGACGGTGTAGAGAAGAAAAAACTTTCTTCAAGAGAATTCCTAAAAGCAATAGCAAAAAATATATAAAAACCCGAAAAATAAAAACGCCCCGAGAATTCGGGGCGTTCGTTTTTACAACGACTACGTTATAATATTTTAGTTGTTAAATAAAACACTCGATTAAAGATTTAACGGCTATTGCGAACAAGATTACCGCGCCTATCCACTCTGCTTCTTTTGAGAATTTAGAGCCGAGGAACTTTCCAAACAACATAGATAGGGTAACTAAAACGAAAGTAATTGAAGCGATAATTAGCACGGCGTAAAAACACGAAAAAGCTAGATTCATACTCATTGTAACGCCAACGATTAACGCGTCGATACTAGTTGCAACCGCTTGTAAAACCAAAATTTTATAGCTAAAAACACTTTTAACGCACGAAACGTTTGAATTTTCGGGTTTTTTACATTTTTTAACGTTATCGAACACGATTTTACTGCCGAGCGCAAAAAATACTAGCGCAACGAGATAGCCTGAAAAACTGCTAATGTGCTCGGCAAAGGTAGAGCCAAGCAACCAACCGAGCAAGGGCATAACCCCTTGAAAAAGCGCAAACAGTACGGGCATAGCCCATTCTTTCTTTTTGTTTAGCGTTTTAGAATAGGTTGTGCAATTTGCAATAGTTATTGCGCAAGCGTCTATAGAAAGTGCGATTGAAATAAATACTATATCTAAAATTCCCATAAGAAAACCTTTACACGATTATATTAAATTATATTGATTTTGTCAAACGAAAATGATATTATATATTATATGTACAAAATATCTAAAAAATGGGATGAACTTCTTCAAGACCAGTTTTCTTCGCAATATTATATGCAGTTGCGCATCTTTTTAAAAACCGAATATTCTTATCGAAACGTATATCCAGATATGTACGATATATTTAAGAGCATGAAACTAACCGATTTTGACGCGGTAAAGGTGGTTTTATTAGGGCAAGACCCCTATCATAATCCGGGGCAAGCAATGGGACTAGCGTTTTCCGTTCCCAAGGGCGAAAAGTTACCGCCGTCACTTGTGAATATATATAAAGAAATTTATAACGAACTTGAAATCCCGCCGTCTAACAATGGTGATTTAACCTGTTGGGCAAAACAAGGCGTGTTGCTTTTAAACACCGTGCTAACCGTTAGAGAACATTCGCCCGCTTCTCACAAGGGACAAGGTTGGGAAAATTTTACCGACGCGATAATAAAACTTATTTCTTCTAAAAAAGAAAGGGTAGTGTTCTTGCTTTGGGGCGCTAATGCGCGAAGCAAAAAGGGGCTTATTGATCAAAACAAACATTTAGTATTAGAATGCGCGCACCCTAGCCCGCTTTCAGCGTATAATGGATTTTTCGGTTGCGGGCATTTCAAAAAGACTAACGAATATTTAATTTCAAACGGCGTAGAGCCGATAGATTGGAGTATCAAATGAAATACGTTGTGATTTTAGGCGACGGTATGGCAGACTACCGTCAAGAAATTTTAGGCAATAAAACTCCGCTTATGGTGGCGAAAAAGCCCTTTATCGACGGGCTTGCAAAGGATAGCGAGTTGGGGCTAATTAGGACTGTACCTAGCGGTATGAAACCAGGGAGCGACGTTGCAAACTTGTCGGTGCTTGGTTACGACCCTACCGAAAGTTATACGGGGCGAAGCCCGTTAGAAGCGGGAAGTATCGGTATAGAACTAACCGACACGTGTATTACTGCGCGCGCAAATCTCGTTACGCTATCGAACGAAGAAAATTTCCAAGATAAAACTATGGTAGATTATAGTGCGGGTGAGATTTCTACTGCGGAAGCGAAAGAATTAATAGAGTTTTTAGCAAAGCATATTAATAACGAAAGTGTTAAATTATACGCCGGCATAAGTTATCGTCATTGTTTGGTGGTAGAAAACGGTGTGATAAACGGCGAATTAACGCCCCCGCACGATATTTCTAAAAAACCTATTAAAAATTATTTGCCGAAAGGGAATGCGAGCGAAGAATACCTTAAAATGATGGTGTTATCTCACGAATTGTTAAAAGATCACCCCGTCAACCAAAAAAGGATAAAGGAAGGCAAACGTCCTGCAAATTCGTTATGGTTTTGGGGGGAAGGCACTAAGCCGAACTTACAACCGTTTTATTCTAGGTTCGGCATAAAAGGCGGTATTATTTCGGCGGTAGACTTGCTTAAAGGCATAGGCAAAATAGCCCAAATGCGAGTTATCGAAGTGAAAGGCGCAACGGGAAATTACGACACGGACTTTTCTGCAAAAGCAAACGCATGTCTGTCCGCGCTAGACGACGGGCTAGATTTAGTGTATTTGCATATGGAAGCGCCCGACGAGTGCGGTCACCACGGCGATTTAGAGCACAAGATTTATTCAATTGAACAAATAGATGAAAAGGTGGTTAAACCTATCGTAGAAAGTTTAAGGGCTAAGGGCGAAGATTTTTCTATTTTAATTTGTCCCGACCACCCAACGCCTATCGCTACTATGACGCATAGCGCCGACCCCGTTCCGTATTTGTTATATAGAAGCAACGCCAAAGTTAATAGTGGGTTTATTTCTTACGACGAACAGAGTGCACAAGACGCGAATAATTTAGTTTGCCCGGGATACAAGATAATGTATAAATTGTTAGAAGTTTAATTTGTAAAGATATAAAACTTAAATTTCCGCCGATTAAAGCAAAAAGTGTAATTTAACTGCTTTATTCGACGGAATTTTTTTGTAATAATTCTAATTGCGCCCACGTATATTATGATAGATTAACAAAACAGGAGCGCGTTATGAACGAAAAATTGCAGTATGCAAAAATGTTGGACATCCCGGTAAGTACGTGTAACGTTACTTATAAACCGCCTAAAAAGAAATGGTTTAAATTTAAAAGAAAGATAAAAGATGAACAAGTAAAAGAAAAATTACTAGAAAAAATCAATGCCGAAAATGAAGAAGTTTCGCCTGTCGACACGGTTGAACCTTTGGAGAATTTAGAACAAGACGTTGCGCCCGTCGTTCAACCGCTTGGCGAAGAAGAAGCGGTGCAAGTAGATAACGAAGAACTAATTGTTGATACAGTTTCTACCGTTAGCGTTACGGAGCGCAAACTGAAAAAGAAAACCAGAATAGGCGTTATAGGTATACAACTTTGCGTAATAGGTGCGCTTGTTGCAACAGTGTTTTTAACTAGCGCGTTTTACCCAGGCGCAAGTATAGCCACTTTTTTCGGCGACGTTTTCGGTACGGCTAAGGAAGAAGCGGTGCTCGTTTATAACGATTTTTCGCCCGTTATCGCTAACGGAAGTTTAAAAGACGGTAGCGTAGTGGTTTCGGGAAAGGCTTCGGTATATTCGCCGTGTAACGGAACTATTAGTGAAGTTACGTTATTATCAAACGGTAAGTACGCCGTAACGGTAACGCACAGCCCTGTTTTTTCAACGGTAATAAGCGGTCTAGATTTAATCTACGGGCAGGCGAGCGAAGAGGTGGTGAGCAATATTCCTTTGGGTTTCGTGTTCTCGGGCGACGTCGCTATAACCTTTTATAACGGCGAAGACATGATAACCGACTTTTCTTTAGAAACCGGAACGGTGGTATGGGCGGTATAAAATTACGAATTCACCCCTTGTTTCTCGTGTTTGGAGTATTTCTATTTTTCACGGGGCAAGGGGTTTCTTTTATAATTTACACACTTTCGGCACTCGTTCACGAAATAGGCCACTCTATTACGGCGGGGGAGATAGGTTATAAACTAAACAGAATAACGCTAATGCCTTACGGGGCGATAGTTTCGGGCGACACCGATTTCTTTAAGCCGAGCGACCAACTTAAAATAGCACTATCAGGACCCGCGGTAAATTTACTAATAGCGCTCATTTTCGTTGCGTTTTGGTGGATTTTTCCTGAAAGTTACGCGTTTACCGACCAAGTGGTGATGGCGAATTTTAGTATTGCTCTAATTAACTTTTTACCCGTTTTTCCACTCGACGGCGGAAGAATACTCTATTCGTTGCTAGCCATAAAATTCAACAAAAAAATCGCACGAATAGTTTCTAAAACGATAGGAATAATATTTGCGGGGCTACCACTATGCGCGTTCGTGTTGACTTGTTTTCATAAAATCAACCTATCGCTATTGTTTTTCGGGTTGTTCGTTATCTTTGGCGTTTTTGATAAAAGGCCGGAAAACGCTTACGTAAAAGCCTACACCGTATTATCGGTTGAGAAGTTGAAAAAGGGCGTCCCCGTCAAAAAAACGGCGGTAGATGACGGCGTAACGGTGAAAAAAATGATTTCACTGCTCGATAATCAGGCGGTTAACGAGATAGAAGTGTATTCGCAAGGCAAAAAACGGGCTACGCTTAGCCAAGAGCGTATAAACGGGATAATAGAAAAGGCGAATTTGTACGACAAAATTGAAAAATATTGTTAAAAACAAAGCGTGTTCGTTACAAGATATGGTAGTGCGCACGCTTGTTTTTTCTTATATAATGTAAAAGGCGAAAAAAGGCAAAAAAAACGCTGAAAATTATTTAAAATGGCGTAAAAAACCTTGACATAAACGGATATAAATGATAAAATAAACGAGCATCTCGGATTCGGGGTGTTAATTTTTTGATGTTCGGAAGGTGCAAAAATGGCTGCAAAGGGCGCAAGAAACAAGATAACTTTAGCTTGTACGGAATGTAAACAAAGAAATTACGATACTTTTAAAAACAAGAAAAACGACGCTGAAAGATTAGAAATGCAAAAGTATTGTAAGTTTTGTAAAAAACACACTACTCACAAAGAAGCAAAATAGTTTTTGCTTTAAATTTAGCGCGGGTAAAAACCCGTAACGAAATTTAGGGGTAATATAATGGATGAGAAGAAAACAGCTAACGCAAATAGCGATAGCAAACAAGCCGTTAAAACCAAAAAGAAAGATAAAAAGCCAAATATTTTCAAAAGAATAGGCGCAAAGTTTAAAGACGTTTTTTCTGAACTTAAGAAGGTAAGTTGGCCAAGTTTTGGTAAAGTAGTAAAGCAAACGGGAATAGTTTTAGCCGTTGTAGTGATATTTCTTATCGTAATCACGGCGTTCGACTTCGGTTTGTTACAATTATTAAAACTAGTTTCACCTAAATAAGAGGTTAAGGGAGTATTATGGCAGAAGAACAAGCAAGATGGTACGTTATTCATACCTATTCGGGATACGAATCGATGGTAAAAGATAGTTTAGAAAAACTTATCGAAAATAACAACCTGCAAGAAAATATATTCGAAATACAAATCCCCACCGAAGAAACGCTTGAAGAAAAGGCAAACGGCAAGAAAAAGTTGGTAACGCGCAAAAAATTCCCGTGTTACGTTTTCTTGAAAATGAAATATTCTAACGAAATATGGTATATGGTAACTAATACTAGGGGCGTAACTGGATTCGTTGGTCCGCAAGGTAGACCGTTGCCGTTAACCGAAGAAGAAGTATTACGTAACGGGCTAGAATCCGTGGCAATAAACGTAGACTTTGAATTAGGTGATGACGTGCAAATTATGGCAGGTCCGTTAGAAGGTTTTTCGGGAAAGATTATATCGCTTAACCCCACGGCTCAAAAGGCTATGGTTAAGGTAGAAATGTTCGGTAGAGCAACCGAAGTAGAAGTAGAGTTCGTAAAGGTAAAAAAGATAACCGTTGCGAGCGAAGAAAACGCATAACGCGTTAAAGAAAAAAAGATACTTAAGCGGTAAAACGCATGGTATATAGTGGGAGTTACGCTAAATTTTTTTCACTGGCGTAACGGTAACACCACCAAAGGAGGATACAATTATGGCAAAAAAAGTTACGGCTATCGTAAAACTTCAACTGCCCGCAGGCAAGGCAACACCCGGTCCGCCCGTAGGTTCAACGTTAGGCCCTCACGGAATTAATATTCCCGGCTTTACTAAAGAATTCAACGCAAAAACTCAGGACCAAGTAGGTTTGATAATTCCCGTTGTTATGACCATTTATCAAGACCGTTCATTTACTTTCGTATTAAAAACGCCCCCGGCACCCGTGCTAATTAAAAAGGCGTGCAAAATAGAAAGTGGCAGTGCAGCACCCAACAAAAACAAGGTTGCGAAAATAACGAAGGCACAAATAGAAGAAATTGCAAAACTAAAAATGCCCGACCTTAACGCAAACTCGATTGAAAGCGCTATCAGCATGATCGCAGGTACCGCAAGAAGTATGGGTGTAACGGTTATAGATTAATGAATAAGTGGGAGGGCAAAGCGCCCGTTTAACCACAGGAGGTAAAAAATGAAACACGGAAAAAAATATATAGACAGTTTAAAAACTATCGAAACGGCAAAACTTTACGAAGCGGATGAAGCAATTAATCTCGTTTTAGACACTGCAAAAGCAAAGTTTGACGAAACGGTTGAACTTCACGTTCGTTTAGGTGTAGACCCCAAACAAGCAGACCAACAAGTTAGAGGCGTTATAGTGCTTCCTAACGGAACGGGTAAAGACGTTAAAGTATTAGTTCTTGCAAAAGGCGAAAAAGCAGACCAAGCAAAAGAAGCAGGCGCAGATTTCGTTGGTGCAGAAGAAATGATACAAAAAATTCAAACAGAAAACTGGTTTGATTACGACGTAATTATTACCACCCCTGATATGATGGGCTTAGTTGGTCGTATCGGTAAAGTTTTAGGTCCTAAAGGTTTAATGCCTAACCCGAAATCAGGAACGGTAACTATGGACGTTGCTAAGGCAATCAAAGATACCAAAGCTGGTAAAGTAGAATATAGATTAGACAAAAATGCAATTATTCACTGTCCTATCGGCAAGAAGAGTTTCGGTAAAGACAAAATTAAAGAGAACTATCAAGCACTAATGGAAGCAATCGTTAAAGCAAAACCGGCAGCAGCAAAAGGTTTGTATTTAAGAAGCGTTTCTATTGCTAGCACGATGGGTCCCGGCGTAAAAATTAACGCTAAATTTTAGTTGACAAGACATATTTAATATGGTATAATCACAAAGTAAAAAATTAAATAGCCCAAGACAGTAGGTGTTAACTTGTTTTATTAAACAGACCAACCGAGGCAGATTAACAAAAGTGCTTAAACTATTTATGCCCTTTCAATCTTTCTCGGATTGCAAGGGCATTTTTATTAACTTTTAACAGGAGGTAAGAAAATTGTCGGCGAATTTTGAAGCAAAAAAGCTTGTAGTAGAAGAAATTAAACAAAAAATTCAAGATGCCAAATCAGTTGTTTTCGTTAAATTCGAAGGACTTTCAGTTGCAGAAGATACTGAACTTAGAAGAGAATTTAGAAAAAACAACGTAGAATACAAAGTATTAAAGAACACTTTAGTACGCCGTGCATTCAACGATTTGGGAATAACTGATTTTGACGAAGATCTTAACGGGCCCACGTCGGTAGCATTCGGTCCAGACGAAACCGGTGCATCAAAAGTAATTATCGGCGCAGTTAAGAAGTACGAAAACAAAGTTTCAGTTAAGAGCGCGTTCGTAGAAGGCTCTAGGGTAGACGCTAACGGAGTTAAAACTCTTGCAGCAATGCCTTCGAAAGAAGAACTTGTTGCAAAGATGCTCGGTTCACTCCAAGCACCTATCGCAAATTTCGTGGGCGTGTTGTCCGCAATGCCCCGCAGCTTAGTTATTGCGCTTAACGCAATAGCTGAAAAAAAGGCACAATAGCCTAAAACAAAACCTAAAAAAATAAAAAAAATTTAAAATTAAGTATTAAATGGAGGATAAAAAAATGGCAGACATCCAAAAAATGTTAGAAGAAGTTAAAGGTATGACAGTTTTAGAACTTAACGAATTAGTTAAAGCTTTAGAAGAAGAATTCGGCGTAAGCGCTGCTGCTCCCGTAGCAGTTGCTGCTGCTCCCGCTGCTGCTGCAGATGCACCCGCAGTTGAAGAAAAAACTGAATTCAAGGTTTCTATTAAAGAAATCGGCGACAAGAAAATAGACGTTATCAAGGCTGTTAGAGAATTCACTTCTTTAGGTCTTGGTGAAGCAAAAGCTCTTGTTGAATCTAAAGGCGTTATCAAAGAAAGCGCAACCAAAGAAGAAGCTGACAAGATTATTGCTAGATTCAAGGAAGTTGGCGCAACTGTTGTTGCTGAATAATTTTCTTCGAAAAAAGAAAAGCGTTAAAAAAAACGAAATTTTTCACCCGACAAGTTATTGTCGGGTGCTTTTCTTATATTAGAGATAAAAGTATATTGTTGACAAAGAAGTTAAAAAAGTGTAATATATAAATAGTTAATTTATATAGGAGATATATTTTAATGAAAAACAAAACTCTTAACGATACCATAAAGAGTACGTTGACCGTTATTACGGGCGTAATTTTATTTTTGACTTTATCAATCGACTTCGTTGCTATGGAAAGTTTGGCGGGTAATTATAGCCAAAACGGTTTTGATATGCTAGTATTTAGCGACGGAATGGTTTATGCGCAATATAGATGGATTTCTATATTAGTGGGAATTCTATGTTGGCTTCAAATGATATTTTCTTTTTTAACCGTAGTGGTGGGGCTAATATCTTTCGTGTCTGTTTCCGATTTAGGCGGTAAACTTTGTTCACTCGTTATCAAAATTTCACTCGGCTTTTTCGCTTTGTATTTTATAGAAGGTTTCTTCTACGTTATTTTAGCAAACCAAGCCAACCAAGCATCACTTCAAAGTAACGTGTTTATGTCGTTATTTTGGGGAATAATACTGCTAATAGCGTATTTCTTTTGCGAAAACTTTTTATTTAAAAAACCCGGCAAATCAATTTTAGATAGATTTGCTTTGCCAAAGGTTTCGAACGTAGCCGACGAAGCAAAGAAGGCGGAAGTTCTTGCAAAATACAAAAAATTGCTTGATGACGGCGCAATCACTTTAGAAGAATACGAAAAAATAAAAAATTCGATAATAAAATAGTAAAAATCAACCAACTATTACCGAAATTGCTTTTTTTTGTAATTGACAATAGAGTAAATTACTAGTAAAATAATATATACGAACTCTACTGGAGAAAGATATGAAAAGATTAAAAAGAATAATATTTAATATGTTAGCCTTAGTAATGGTTGCTTGCGTTTGCTTTACCTTTACCGCGTGCGAAGACGTTAGAAGGTTAGAAATAACGGTTAGCATTTACGATGCTGACGAGGCTGAAATGGTTGATAAAACCTTGACGGTTGATTTATATCGCCATCTTGCTCCTAAAACCGTTGACCATCTTATAAAGAATTGTGTTGAACAAAACTATTACAACGGCGCTATTTTCTATAAAGAAAGTAGTTACGCTCAACAAAAACAAATTATGATGGGCGATATAAAGGTTGGCGCAAGTAGTGACGAAGTTTTGAAATTAGATCCCGTTGATACGGTTGAAGGTGAGTTTGAATACGGTACTACCGTTGGCTCGAACCTTGTTAATAAAGAAGGTTCTATAGGTTTATGGAGAACTTGGTCGGCTTTAGACGGAAGTTATACTACTAGTTCTTCTACCAACACGGGAAGCGCAACTTGGTTTATGCCTACTGAATCGTTAACGCAGTACGACGGATGGTTTTGTGTATTCGCTCAAATCAATTTGAACGACGAAAATAATAGCAAAACTTGGAACGCTATTAAGAACGGGTTTGCTACTACCGATTTGTATGAAGAATACGTTATTTACTACACCGGTGAATACGGCTCGCTTCAATTTAATTGCTTGCCCAAAACGGAATTTGATAACTTAACTAGTGGCGAAAAAGAAGCGGTGTTTGAAGCAAAACAAAACCAACACGTTTCTTTTAACAAACGTTCGGTTCTTTTACCCGTAGCGACTGTAAAAGGTGAAAAGACTTTTGCAATCCAAATCAAAGGCGTTAAAATGATCTAAAAAAAGAAAAAACATAAATCTCGGCAAACGTTTGCCGAGATTTTTTATTTTTAACTTTTTTTTACGTTGGTTATTTTTTTGTTCTCTACTTCAAAAGTGTAGTAGTCTACCGAATAAAAATTTTCGCGTAGCCGTTTAACTAGTCCGATTTCTTGCCACTCTCTAAACGACGGCGGTGGTATAACGCCTATAAATTCCCCAAAATACCCTTTTAATTTGTCGGAGTTGTTTTTAACGTTGTCGGCTAAAAATTCGTTAAAGTTTCCGCCGACTATAAATTCTTCTAAAAAAAGATAGGGGATAAGATTGTCGATTACATACGCTATTTCTACGTCTTTTTCGTTACTAACGCTAACGCTCTCTCTAACAAGTTCGCCGTTTTTGATGCACCAGTTAGTTTTTCTGGTGTGTTTTTTGTGGTCCATAAACTTTTCAGTAGTGGTAAACCCATTTTCAAATGAACAATTTGATACTAGCATTTTTTTCAAAAATCGTATCTTTTCACCTATTGAATAAACGTAAACAACCTTGTTTTTTCCACTTGCGATAACGGCAAGAAGAGCAAGATTATTAAGCGAAAAGGGGTTAAAAGAAACGCTAGTTGGGAATTCGCAAAAGGTATCTAAAACGCTATCGTTTGGCGTTGACAACTGAATACAAAAACCCTTTTCAACAAATGCCACGGCGTTAAGTAAGGGGTAGTTTTTTTCACACAGCACCTTTTTTTCAGTAAAAGTCGGGCGATTTTGCGCTGTTAAAAGATACGCACCGCCAAGGTCTACTATCGATAGATAGGGGTGCGTTTCGTTGAAAAGCGCGGGGTTAATAATAAAATTAATAGGCGCGTTTTTTTCGCTTAACGGGCAAATTTCAACAAACGCGTTGTCCAAAATTTCCACGTTACATTTTTTTACAATGCCGTTTAGGTTTCCAAGATAAAGTCCGTTAATTTTAAGCACCGAGTTGAATTCGCTTGAAAAATAAAAAACCATATATAAAAATGTATGTATATTTTCCGTTTATTATGTCAATAAATAAGGCGGAGGACGTAATGTGAAAAGAAGTTATAAAAGCAAAGATTTGCAGTTTAGCGAATTAGCAAAGTTTTCGTTGGAAAACAATTTTAAAACCAAAACCGAACTTTTTAGAGAATACTCAAGGTTAAGTGGCAAACGTGTTGGAACGGTTAGAAACACTTACTATGAGTTTTGCAAAAAATGTAGCGAAAGTGAAACGCTGTGTGAAAAATATTTAAACGGCAAAAAAATAGCGGTAAGTAAAAACGAGCCGTTTTCTAGTAAAGAAACGGATATGCTACTAAAAGCGGTTTCACAAGCAAAAGAGAAAGGTAAGTCGGTTAGAAGCGCGGTCAACGAACTTGCGTGTGGCGACTTAAAAAAGGCGCTTAGATATCAAAACAAGTACCGTTCGGAAATTAAAAAAACTGAAAGTTTTTATAAAACTAGCGATAAAAGTATGCGTTTAGAAAAGAAAATCGAAGTGGTAAAAAGCGGAATAGACGACTTAATCGAGCGCATTAAAAAACCTTTCATATCACAAGTTTTTTCTCTGCAAAGCCGTGTAAGTTTTTTAGAAGAAGAAAACACAAAACTTAAAAATTTATTAGAGTTTTATAACGCAAAAAAACACGCTTTCGGTCAGGCGAATGATTCCAAAGAGTTACCAAGTTAACGAATACGAATTAAAAGGAAGAGGAAAGGCAACACTTTGCTTGCAAGGAGTGGTGCCTTTTCAATATTTTTAAATATACGATAGAGAAAGTTTATAATACAAGAAAGGCAACACTTTGCTTGCAAGGAGTGGTGCCTTTTCAATATTTTTAAATATACGATAGAGAAAGTTTATAATACAAGAAAGGCAACACTTTGCTTGCAAGGAGTGGTGCCTTTCTAAGTATTTCAAACTAAAAAGTTGCGTTTGCGTAATAGCAAACGCTATAAAACGTAAGTTTTAAAAAACCCTTTAACTTACAGTTAAAGGGTTAACTTTTTAAAGTTTATATTCAGTTTATATTTTTACGCTATAATTTTTCAGTATTAACTTTTTAGGAGAAAGTATTATAATGGATTTATTCAAAAAATGTTCTGGTTTAGAGAACGTGAAAAGGGCAAAAGAATTAGATATTTATCCCTATTTTCACACTCTTTCATCTAAACAAGGTCCGCAAGTTGTAATGGAAGGCAAAGACATTATAATGATAGGCTCTAATAACTATCTTGGCTTAACTTCTCATCCCGAAGTTATCGAAGCGGGTGTAAAAGCGCTTGAAAAATACGGTTCGGGCTGTTCGGGTAGTAGATTTTTAAACGGCACTTTAGACACTCACGTTTTATTAGAAAAAGAACTTGCCGAATTTTTAAAAAAAGAAGACGCGGTAACCTTTTCAACGGGGTTCCAAAGCAATCTTGGAATAATAAGCGCCATAGCCGGTAGAAACGACTATATTTTATGCGATAAAGAAAATCACGCAAGTATTTACGACGGGTGTAGACTTTCTTTTGCGAAAATGGTAAGGTACAACCACTCGGATATGCAAGACTTAGAGAGTAGGCTTCAACAAATCGATACGAGCGTTTCGGGTATTCTTATCGTAACCGACGGCGTGTTTAGTATGGGTGGCGACATATGTAAGTTGCCCGAAATAGTAGCGCTTGCTAAAAAATACGGTGCGCGCGTTATGGTAGACGATGCTCACGGCTTAGGCGTACTTGGTAAACACGGTAGAGGCACGGCAGAACATTTTGGTTTAGAAGATGAAGTTGATATTTATATGGGCACGTTTTCAAAATCGCTTGCTAGTATAGGCGGTTATATGGCGTCTAGCAAAGAAGTTTGCGAATACGTACGCCACGTTTCACGCCCGTTTATTTTTTGCGCGTCAATAACACCAGCTTCGGTTGCGTGCGCAAGAAAGGCGCTGGAAATACTTATTAGAGAACCTGAGCGAGTGCAAAAACTAAGGGATATAAGCAGTTATATGCGCCAAGGCTTAAAGAGAGAAGGGGTTGACATAATAGAAAGCCAAACGCCTATAATTCCTATATATACGTATAGTGACGAGCGAACTTTCACCGCTTGTAAACTGTTGTTCGAGCGCGGTGTGTACGTAAACCCCGTTGTGTCTCCCGCAACACCCGTAGGGCAAAGCCTAATTAGAACGAGTTATACCGCAACGCATACTACGGAGCAAATGGATATAGCATTGTCTAAAATAAAACAAGTTTTGAAAGAAGTAGAGAATATAAACTAAAAACATAGCGCCGAAAAAACACGGCGCTATTTTATATAAAAATTACAAAACCCTTTGACAACGAAAAATTTTATGCTAAAATAAGTGAGAGGATAGTAATGGAAATAGTTTTATTAACCGCTTTCGGCGTTGGATGCGCCACCTTGATAGGCGTGTGCATAGGTTTTTTGTTTAAAAATATTTCGCATAAGTTTAGCGATATAATAATGTCGTTTTCTGCGGGTATAATGCTTAGTGCGGCAGTCTTTGGTTTAATTCAGCCTTCTATTGAATACGGCGGGCAGTACGGCATACTTTATATGGTTATAGGCGTGCTTGCGGGCGCGATAGTATTATATTTGGTTGATAAAGCCGTTCCGCACCTACACAAATTCGTTGGCATAGAAACGGAAGATCACGCAAAAAACACTCGCGCTTCTAAGGTATTGTTGTTCGTTTTTGCAATAGCTATACACAACTTACCAGAAGGTATCGCGGCGGGCGTAGGTTTTGGCACGGGCAACGTGAATAACGCGCTTGTTATAGCGGGCGGTATAGCCTTTCAAAACATACCCGAAGGCATAGTAATAATAGCGCCCATGCTACTTGCGGGGATAAGTAAAAAACGAACCTTTTTATACGCTTCGTTGACGGGTGTGGTCGAAGTAATAGGTACTCTTTTGGGCTACTTTGCAGTTAGTATTTCTACGGCTATTTTGCCTTTTGCTCTTGCATTTGCCGGCGGAACAATGTTGTACGTTATAAGCGACGAAATGATACCTGAAACACACGCTCACGGCGGTCAACGTGGCGCAACTTTCGCGCTTCTTATTGGCTTTTGCTTTATGCTTGTGTTCGACGTGCTACTCGGCTAATTCAAAAAGAAAACAATTTTTATCAAACACGGAAAAATTCTTTTTTTCCGTGTTTATTTTATTTGACTTATATATGCATTGTATTTATAATATTAATTGCAACCGATTTGGTTGCAATTAAGGAGAAAAAGATGAAATTATCTTCTAAAACGCACTATGGGTTAATGGCGTGTCACGTTTTGGCAAGGAATTATCCCGATTCATTGATATCGGCAACGATGCTAGAATCGACCATAGGCGTTTCGGGTAAATACATAGAAAAGATAATGCGAATGTTGTCTAAGCGGAACGTGGTGTCGGCGGAAAGGGGTGTTTCCGGTGGATATGCACTGTGTCGTTCGCCAAAAGAAATAACTATTGGCGAAATAGTGCGAGCATTAGAAGATGATATGGAAATAATTGAGTGCGTAACCAAGGGCGGAAAATGTAAGTGTTGTCCTTCTAGCGCGGTATGGAAGAAGTTATATAGGGGTATAAACCAAGTGTTAGACTCGATGACTTTAGAGCAAATGTTAAACGGAGAAATAGACTAAAATGGAAAAACATATATATTTTGATCATGCGGCGACCACCCCGGTAGACGAACGAGTTATGCAAGAAATGTTGCCATATTTTACCGAGATATTCGGCAACCCCAACAGCCAACACTATTTCGGTAGAGAAGCGGTAAAAGGCGTGGATAAAGCGAGAGATACTATTGCTAAAATAATCAACGCAAAACCAAACGAAGTATATTTTACTGCAGGTGGAACGGAAGCGGATAACTGGGCGTTAAAAGGAATAGCGCGCGCGAATAAAAACAAAGGCAACAAAATAATAATTAGCCCGATAGAACACGCGGCGATGCTTTCGACTGCGAAAGAGCTAGTAAAAGAAGGTTTCGTGGTTGAATATATGCAAGTGGACAAAGACGGGCTTGTAGATTTAAATCATTTAAAAACTATTCTAACACCAGGCACTATTTTGGTTGGGTGTATGATGGCGAATAATGAGATAGGCACTATTCAACCAATAAAAGAAATAGCAAAAATGGCGCATGAAGTCGGCGCGTTTGCTTTTACAGATGCAGTGCAAACGGCGGGCGTTTTGGAAACGGACGTTAAAGAACTCGGCGTTGATTTAATGAGTATGAGTTCTCACAAGATATACGGCCCGAAAGGCGTAGGAGCGTTATACGTTAGAAACGGAGTTAAAATTAACAGTATTCTAACCGGCGGACATCAAGAACGTATGAAACGTGGCGGAACGACTTACGTTGCGGGCGTGGTAGGATTTGCAAAGGCGTTTGAGTTAGCGGTCGAAGAGCGTGAAAAGAATTTTGAATACGTAAAAGGACTAAGGGATAGGTTTATAGACCGAGTTATGAGCGAGGTTCCGTTCGTTAAACTTAACGGGCACAGAGAAAAAAGGCTACCTGCTAACGCCGATTTTTCGTTTGAGTTTATCGAAGGCGAATCGATACTGTTCAGTTTGGACTTGGCGGGGATAGCGGTATCTTCAGGCTCGGCTTGTTCGTCGGGCTCGTTAGAACCATCGCACGTGTTACTTGCGATAGGTGTTCCCGAAGCGTTGGCGCACGGGTCGATAAGGTTTACGTTTGGTAAACACAACACGATAGAAGAAATAGATTATGCGGTAGAAACGATAAAGACGGCGGTTAAACGACTTAGAGAAATGTCACCGCTATTTAAGGCACAAGGAGAGATAAAATATGTATAGCGAAAAGGTAATGGAAGCGTTTAGAAACCCTAAGAACGTTGGTGAAATAGAAAATGCAAGCGGTATGGGAACCGTTGGTAACGCAAGTTGTGGCGATATAATGCAAATTTCACTTAAAATAGAAAACGATATTATAGTCGACGCAAAATTTAAAACTTTTGGTTGTGCGGCGGCTATTGCGTCAAGTTCAACCGCAACCGATATGATTATAGGTATGAGCGTTGACGAAGCGCTAAAAGTAACCAACAAAAAAGTAGTAGAATGCTTAGGCGGTTTACCGTCTCAAAAAATTCACTGCTCCGTTTTGGCGGAAGAAGCCATAAAAAAGGCAATAGAAGACTATAAATCTAAAAAACAGGCATAAAATTACAAAATTCGCCCATAATAATTTTAACCCGAAAGGGAGGAGGGGTTTATGGACGATAAGTTTTTATGCGGAATAATACTCGGTATGTTTGGTGGCGCGCTTTTAGCGACTAATTCGGCAAAAGCAAGACAGATGGTGCGTGACGGACAAGACCAAATTAAAGACAAACTTAACGAAGTAAGCAAAAAACAAAAAAATAACGACTAAAAAAACGGCGAGATTTCTCGCCGTTTTCGTTTTCAGGTCAATAACCCGTTAAAATCTTCTTCAAATATTTCGCAAAGTTTGTTAAGCAACGTAAAACTCGGCTCGCAAACCCCTTTTTCCCAGGCGCTTACCGTTCTTTGATCAACACCTAGCTCGTTTGCAAGTTGCTTTTGCGTTAGATTTTTGCTCACTCTAAAATTTTTTAAATTTTCCGCAAATCTTATTTCCTGCATATTATTATTTTACCAAATTCTTTGGTTAAAATGTTGACATACCAAAAAATTTGGTATATAATCTAACTATACTACTTAGGAGGAAGAAAAAATGTATTGTACAAAATGCGGGAAGAATAATCCCGAAGGAAGCGAGAAGTGTGTATTTTGCGGTGAAGATTTGTCTAAAAGCGTAAAATATTACAACGAAAGTTCGGTGTCGAGAGAGATGCAGTCAAAGACGGTGGTTGGTGTTCTATTGAGTTTCTTTCTTGGACTAATAGGGCTTGTTATAGGACTATTAATTTACCCGTCGAACACTTACGAAAGAAAAACTTTCATAAAGGGTTGGTTGTGGACTTTTGTTATAATGATGATAGTAACGGTTGTTTTGGTAATCGTGTTATGGGCGGAAATTATCAAATATTTAGCGTTGCTAGGTTATATGATGTAAAGAAAACTGAATAAAATTAAAAAAGGCGAGTTAAAAAAACTTGCCTTTTTATATTGTAAAAAAAGTTAAATAGTGGTATAATAAACGAGTGGAAAGATTTTTGTGTTTAGACATAGGCGACAAAAGGATAGGAGTTGCCGTTTCAGACCCGTTTAATACCTATGCATTGCCGGTTGAGACGTATCATAGGCAAAATCTTAAAAAAGATTTGGAGAAGATATCCGCCTATTTTAAGGAAAAGTCGGCAACGGCTATCGTTTGCGGGCTACCCGTTAATTTTGACGGAACGGCTTCAATACAAACTCAAAAGGCGCAGTTTTTTATTGATAAACTAAGAGAAACGCTAGATTGTGAAATTTTTGCCGTAGACGAGAGATGTTCTACTTGTGAAGCGGAAGAAATACTGATAGCCCAAGGCAAAAGTAGGCAAGAGCGAAAGCAAATGGTAGACAGTTTGGCTGCGGTTGAAATATTGAACGGATTTCTAAACCAAAAAAACAAATAATTAAAAAACAATAAAAAGGAGATAAAAAATGAGCGAATTAGAAAAGAAAAATTGCACTTGCGGTTGTGAAGGCGAAGAATGTACTTGTGGTGACGATTGTTCTTGTGACGAAGATATCGTAGAACTTACCACCGACGACGGAAAAAAATTAAAATTCTTTTTCGTAGGAACGATAGAATACAAGGGTAAAAACTATTCTGCGTTCGAGCCTGCGGAAGAAATCGACGGGCTTAGCGAAGACGATTTGGTTATATTCGAACTCAGTGGCGACGATGAAGAAACGGCAGATCTTTTGCCTATCGACGACGAAGCGCTACTTGACGAAGTGTTCGAAGAGTTTTGTCGTGTTCTTGAAGAAGACGAACTTGCCGAAGAAGCAGCAAGTTTAGAACCTGATGGAGAGTAATTAAAGAAAGATTACAAAGAAAGTGGCGGAAAAAATCGCCACTTTTTTCTATTTATCGTGGTTAAAGGTTTTTGATTTACGCTATATATTGGAGAAAGCGTAGATATTAGCGAAAACCACGCAAAAACATT
>CAJGCK010000021.1 GCA_904501795.1 uncultured Clostridia bacterium | reverse complement strand
TATTAAAAACACTTGAAAAAAAATTTAGATTGTGATATAATAAAAAAAAAGGCGAATTTTTTATGAATATTTGGCATGACATTGAAAGCAGTAGGATTTTACCCGAAGAATTCGTTGCAGTTGTTGAAATTAGCAAGGGTTCTAAACAAAAGTACGAAATGGATAAAAAAACCGGTTTACTTAGACTAGACCGTATTTTATACACTTCAACGCACTATCCGGCAAACTACGGATTTATTCCGCACACGTTAGCGGAAGATAACGACCCGTTAGACGTTTTGATTTTATGCTCGGAAAGTTTAATCCCCATGAGTTTGGTTAAGTGTTACCCCATTGGCGTTATTATAATGAACGATAGCGGTTCGGTAGATGAAAAAATTATAGCAATCCCTTTCACCGACCCAAACTACAATACATACAAAAGCATACACGACTTACCAAAGCATATTTTTGATGAAATGCGCCACTTCTTTAGCGTTTATAAGCAACTAGAATACAAAGAAACTTCAGTTGATAAAGAGGCTGACAGAGAAGAAGCAATTAATATTATCATCAAATCAATGGAAAACTATAAAAAGAATTTGTATGAATTAACTGCAAAATAAAAAGTAGCTAAGGATTTTTGTTTAAGGATTTTACCATAAATGAAAGTATCCTACACTTTTATAAAACAAAAAGAAAGACTAAAAGAAAGACTAACGATTTTTTCGTTAGTCTTTTTTTGTTGTATAAAAATCTTTATAAACCCCTTTAAAATTTTATACGGCTTAAATAAAAAAGAGTTTTATTTACTATATTAATGCAAGTATTACAAATGATGCCAATAAGAAATTTATCAAGAATGTTAAAACAGATATTCCAAGCCACGCGAAAAGTTTGAATGGAATTCTTTTTATAGATTTCATAGTAAGCATACTAAGAAAAGCCCCAACACCATCAATTAACCCACCTGTTAATAACCTTGATTTGTTAAATCAAGCTGTATTCTTTAGCAAGATTTTTAAATGAAACTAAAGAATTAACTATCCTTGACTTATCAACGCAGTACGCAATTCTAACGTAACCTTTAACACCAAAATCATCACACGGAACAACTAAGATCTCGTGTTTCTTTGCCATTTGGTAAAACTCAAAGGCGTCGTTATTCGGGGTTTTTACAAACAAATAGAAAGCACCGTCGGGTTTAACACATTTAAAGCCAAAACTTGTTAAATTATCTAAAAGTAAATCCCTATTCTCTTTATATGTTGAAACGTCAACAACGGTATCAACACAGCGCGCAATCACTTGTTGGAATAAACTTGGCGCACAAACGTATCCTAGAGATCTACCAGCGCCACAAACTGCCAAATATACTTCCTTAGAATTAACACATTTAGGCGAAACAATAATATAACCTATTCTCTCTCCCGGAAGAGAAAGCGCTTTTGAATAGGAGTAGCAAACCAAAGTATTATCATAATAATTAATTAAATATGGAACTTTTACGCTTGAATATACTAATTCCCTATACGGTTCGTCACTAATCAAATAAATAGGATGGTTATATTCGGCGCTTTTTTTGTTTAAAATTTCACATATTTTAATAATTTTTTCTTCAGTATAAACAACGCCACTTGGATTATTTGGCGAATTGATTATAACCGCTTTAGTTTTTTCAGTAATTTTATTTTCAAAATCAACCAAATCAACCTGAAAAGTATTTTCTTTTGGATTTGAAATAACAACTTCTCCCCCCGCGTTTTTAATAAAAACCGTATATTCGGTAAAAAATGGGGCGAAAACTATAACTTGCTCGTTTTCATTAAGCAAAGCTTTAAGCGAGATGGAGAGAGATGCGGCGGCGCCACAAGTCATATAAACGTTGTTGGCCGAAACGTCACAACCAAAACGAGATTTAACGCTATTTGCGACAGCTTCCCTAACCGTTTGGTCACCTTGTGCGCTAGTGTAGCCATGTAGCAAAGTCGGGTTTTCGTTTTTAATTAAATTAATAATACAATCACTAATTTCTTGCGGTGGGCAAACGCTTGGGTTACCAAGACTGAAATCAAAAACGTTTTCTTTGCCGATTTCGTT
This sequence comes from uncultured Clostridia bacterium, assembly GCA_904501795.1. Taxonomy (GTDB): domain Bacteria; phylum Bacillota; class Clostridia; order Christensenellales; family Borkfalkiaceae; genus UBA1259. The sequence continues at coordinate 17,876 of CAJGCK010000021.1, read as the reverse complement.
TGCTCTGATTTTGCTATATTCGAATATTTCACGAATAATAGATCTTTTACTGCCAAGTTCTAGCATTTTTTGATTAATCATAATTCCCTCTATAAATCAAGTAATTTTAAAGCATTCTTATACAAGATATTTTCTTTTTCATTTTCACTAAGTGGAAATGAACTAAACAAATCTAAAAATTTAGACATATTCGCCCACGGACAATCGGTTGCAAATAAAACTTTTTCCGACCCGTGTTTTTTAACTATATCTAAAAAAAGTTGTTTATCTATTCTATGCAAAGTAACCGCAGTGTCAAAAAAAACGTTCTCACCAGCCAACTCGTTATATACGTCATTCCAAAGTCTATGCGCACCGAAATGGCCTAATACCAACTTCTTCGGTTTAACTTCTTTTAGAACTTTTTTAATCAAAGGCACGGTACATCTAACGGGTTGATCCTTATAACCGTCGTCAACACCAGCGTGGGTTACGACAATTAAATCATATTCGTTAGCCGAGTTTAATATTTGAATATAACCCTTGTCATCAAAAAACTTTGCCTGATAATCGGGATGGATTTTAACTCCCTTAAAGCCAGCCTTTTTAATTTCAAGCATTTTTTTATCGATATCTTCACAGTCGGGATGAATACCCGCAAAAGACAAAATTCCCGAATTATTATTAAAATAAGTTTCGTTAACCGATTTTGCAAAGCTGAAAACACTTTCAAACTGAGTCGGCTTGGTCAAAACAGGTAATGCAACCGATAAAGTTACCCCACTTGCTTCCATATGTGATAATAACCCGTTTACAGTCCCGTCGGTTGATGCCGTATCACCCGAACGCTCTTCTAATGATCTAATAGTTTTTAACGCAATTTTTTCGGGAAAAATATGTGTGTGAAAGTCAATAACCATATTAAAATTTAGAAATATCCTCTTTCGTCAAAGCTTTTGCGCCGTTATCAATTAAAATTTTAGACGCTTTATTTAAGTCCGAAGTCTTTACAACGACCGAAGCACTATCACCGTCGATAGATAATCCGTACATATATTCAATATCAACGTGATTTTGGGATAGCGTGGATAATAATTGTTGTAGCGTACCCGATTTGTGTTCGATTTTAATAACCAAAACTTCAGTAACCATAGTAGAAAATCCTTCTTTAGAAAGTTCTTCTCTACCAAGTTCGGGATTATTAACGATAAGTCTTAATAAACCGTATTCGGTTGTATCTGCAAGGCTAAGCGAAATTATATTCACGTTATTTTTTTTTAAAACGTTTAATACTTCACCAAGTCTACCTTGTCTATTTTCAATAAAAACTGAAAGTTGTTTTGCAATCATATATTTTTACCCCTAAAAAATACTAATTTTCGTATCCTATCAAAAAGGCTTTTTCGTTTATCTCAATAGTTTTTTGCGGAACGGTTTTTCTAATGTTTTCTAACCAAGTTTCTTTATCAAAACCTATATGTTTTGCCGCTAAACCTAAAACAACCGAGTTAACGACTTTGGTGTTTTGCAAATTCTTTGCAATTTCATTACCATTAATGGTGTAAACAGTATGGTTTTTAGAAAGATTTTCTATTATATTCTCTGGATAAGTTGTTGCGCCTATAACGACGGGCATAGGGTCAATTTTACAATTGTTAACTATTAAAATACCGTCTTTTTTTAAGTAGTGCACGTATCTTAATGCCTCTAAAGTTTCAAAAGCAATTAAAACGTCTGCCGTACCTTCTTCTACTACGGGAGTATAAACTTTTTCGCCGTATCTAACGAAAGTTACCACACTACCGCCACGTTGTGCCATACCGTGCACCTCAGATAATTTAACGTCATAGCCAATTGAAAGAGCGGTTTTTCCTATTATTCTACTAGTTAAAAGCGTTCCCTGTCCGCCAACGCCGACAACCATAATATTTTTGTTTTCCATATTACTTTTCCACCTTTTCGATAGCGTTAAATTTACAGTAACTCTTACATAGTCCGCAACCGTTACACATTGCGATATTGATTGAAATAGTTCCATCTTCATTTTTCGTTAAAGCGGGGCACCCTATTTTTAAGCACATACCACATTTTTTGCACTTATCGTTTATGGTAACGCATTTGTATGGAAATACTTGTCCTTTTAATAAAGCACAAGGCGCTTTTGCGATAATAACGGTTAGTTCGTTAGAGTTTTGAGCAATTTTTAGTTGTTTCTCAAGTTCTAATATATCAAAAGAATCAACTGTAACAACGTTTTTTACACCTATTGCGTGGCACAGGTTTGATAAATCAATGGCATAAGCTTCTTGACCGTTTAAAGTCTTTCCCGTTCCTGCGTGTTCTTGATGTCCCGTCATACCAGTTGTTCTATTATCTAATATAATAACCGTACCCGTTCCATTGTTGTACACCATATTGATTAGCGAATTTACGCCAGTATGTAAGAAAGTTGAATCGCCTATTACGGCAACCCAATTTTTAATATATTCCTTTCCCTTTGCCTTTTCTAAGCCGTGAAGAGAAGAAATACTTGCGCCCATACAAAGAGTCGTATCAATAACCGAAAGTGGTGCAACTGCACCCAAAGTATAACAACCTATATCGCCCGTTGCGTGAATTTTTAGTTTGTTTAAGACTGAGAATACGCTTCTATGCGGGCAACCGGGGCATAAAATCGGCGGTCTATTAGGGGTTTGTTCTTTATCAAACACTCTATCATCTTTGCCGAAAAGCACCTTTTTCAACATATTTGCACTGTATTCGCCTTGTTTCGTGAATAGATTCTTCCCTTTAACCTTTAAGCCCCAGGACAAAATTTGCTCTTCAATTACCGGTTCTAATTCTTCAAAAACATAAACTTCATCAACAGACTTAACGAAATCTTCTATTAGTTTTTTAGGAAGCGGGTTTACTATTCCAAGTTTTAGAACGCTTGCTTCGGGGCAAACTTCTTTAACGTATTGATAAGCAATACCACTAGTAATAAAACCTATTTTTTTACTACCTTCCTCAATTTTATTTATAGAAAATGAAGAAGCGTCGTTTGAAATAGCGTTATCTCTATTTTCTACAACAACGTGTCTGCTAATTGCAGAAGCCGGCATCATAACGTATTTTGAAAGATTTCTCTCATACGTTTTATCTTCAACTTCTACCCTATCGTTTAGCAAAACAATTCCTTGTGAGTGAGATAGTTTGGTTGTGGTCCTTAAAATTACGGGTGTATCGTATTTTTCGCTCAATTCGAAAGCGAATTTGATAAATTCTTTCGCCTCGTTACTATCCGACGGCTCAATGCAAGGTATATGTGCCGAACGACAAATCATACGAGTATCTTGTTCGTTTTGTGAACTTGCAAGACCTGGGTCGTCAGCAACTACTATAACACAGCCACCGTTAACGCCGGTATATGAAAATGTATATAAAGGGTCTGATGCAACGTTTAATCCAACGTGTTTCATACAACAAAGGCTTCTTACCCCTGATAACGAAGCACCAAAAGCAACTTCTAATGCAACCTTTTCGTTAGGTGCCCATTCAACGTAAACGTTATCGTATTTAACTAAATTCTCGCTAATTTCCGTACTTGGTGTTCCTGGATATGCCGAAGATACTTTTACTCCTGCTTCGTATGCACCGCGCGCAATTGCTTCGTTACCAAGCATTATTATTTTCTCACTCATCTATTTGCTCCTTAAATCTTTTACTCTTTTAGCCTTACCTTCAAATCTTTGCAAGGTGTTTGGTGATTCTAAAAGTATTTTTGCGTCTAGCCCTAATACAACTCTTAATCTATTTTTAACGGTATTTTTTATACGTTCTAATTCGCTATAAGAATCGGTTGAATTTTTAAGTTCAACTCGAATAGAAAGTTTATCCGAATACCCTTCTCTTTCAACGATAATTTCATAGTGCGGGCCAAGTTCGTTGACGTTCAAAATAACTTCTTCTATTTGGCTTGGGAAAACGTTTACGCCACGAATTTTAAGCATATCATCGCTTCTACCCGAAAGATTATCCATTCGGCAAAAAGTTCTACCACATTTGCAAGGTTGATAATTAAGACGCGTTATATCTTTTGTTCTATACCTAATAAGCGGTATACCTTCCTTTTTAATACAAGTTATAACTAATTCACCTTGCTCGCCTTCTTTTAGTACTTCACCAGTTTGCGGGTCGATAATTTCGGGAATAAAAAAGTCTTCGTTTATATGCATGCCGTCAAGCATTTCACACTCACCGCTAACGCCAGGACCTATTAATTCGCTCATGCCGTAGTTAGAAGTTACTAACATATCGTCGCCCCAATATTTATGCATCTCATCACGCATAGCGTCGGTTAATAATTCACTACCAACCAAACCGATTTTTACTTTAAGATCTTTTTTAGGGTCCACACCGATTTCGTTAGCAACTTCGGCAAGTCTTAGCGCATAAGAAGGTGTTGCTACTAACAAGGTGGTTCCAAAATCTTTCATGTACATAATTTGCTTTTCAGAGTTACCCGTTGAAGAAGGAACGATTACTGCGCCTAACTTTTCTAAACCATAATGAAGTCCTAGAGCGCCCGTAAACATTCCGTATCCAAAACAAATTTGCGCCACGTCTTTTTCAGTTGCCCCGCCCATACACGCAATACGAGTCACGCATTCCGTCCACATTTCCAAATCGTTTTTAGTATAACCAACTACCGTAGGCTTACCAGTCGTTCCACTTGAAGCGTGAATTCTAATCAAATCTTCTTTGGGAACTGAAAAATAACCGAAAGGATAGTTGTCTCTCAAATCTTGTTTAACAACAAATGGCAACTTACTTAAATCTTTTAATGATTTAATATGTTCGGGTTTTAAGCCGATATCGTTCATTTTTTTGCGATACGGCGCAACCTTTTCGTATACTCTACTTACGGTTTCTTGTAGCCTTGAAAGTTGAATTTCTTCAATCTCTTTTCTTGATAAGGTTTCTTCTTTAGACCAAATCATGTTATCTCCTATGCTAAATCGGTATTTACCGAAAATGATTTATTAATAATTTCTTCGCTTGGTTTTTTAGTAAACAAGCTAACAACGAAGGTTGAAACAATAGAATATATCATACAAATAGACCCTATCATAGGTGAACAAGAAACGCCGTTTTTAAGCGCAAGCGAAAAATCACACGCCCAACCTGCCTTGTCATAGCCCAAAACAATAATTAGAGTTATTGTTAATACTAAAGTCCCAATTATAGACGCCCATGCACCAGCCTTAGTCGTCTTTTTCCAAAGAATACCAAGAACAAACGGTCCCATGAAGCAACCTGCTAGTGTTCCCCAACTAATACCCATCATGTAAGCAATTGCGGCTATTGAGAAAAATTCGTTTAATATCGCCAACACAACTGAGATTAAAATAAATACTAAACAAAAAATCCTTAAAGTTAAATTAACCTTTTTATCAGTAGCTTCTTTATTAATTTTACCTTTATAAATATCAACCGCAACAACGGAAGCACTTGCAAGTGATACCGAAGATAAAGTGGACATACTAGCCGATAAAATAAGAACCGCTATAATACCTATTAATCCTGTTGGAATAACTAAGTTTAATAAAAACGGAATAACGTTATCAGGTCTAATGCCCGATGCTTCTGGGAAAAGGCCACTTAATGCACCGACAAAATAAGCGCCAAAGCCTATTATAAGCGCGAAAATTGTACTTACTATCGTGCCTTGTTTAATCGCTTTATTATCTCTAACCGTATGATATTTATGTACCGTTTGCGGTAGAGCCCAAACACCGAAAGAAGTTAAAAAGATTAATGATAATAACGAAATGGTGTTGCCATATAAACCCGTATGTGAGCTATTAAAAGTAAACCAATTTAGTTCTGGGTTGTTGACAAGACTACTCAAATCCCAATTTACTTGCGGACTTGATAAGAAGAACACGACCATTAAAATTACGCCTACTAACATTATTATGCCCTGAATAAAATCGGATAAAGCCGTTGCAAAATACCCGCCAAGGAACAAATAAAGTGCAGTAATTATCGAAAGTGCAATCATTATAACGTAACCTTCAATATTAAATACGGTTTCAAATAAACTGCTTAAACCATTGTAAACGGACGCAGAATACGGAATTAAAAACACGAAGGTAATTACCGCAGAAATAGTTTTCATCAATTTACTGCCATAACGTTTTTCAAAAAAATCAGGCATGGTTTTACTACCCAAATTAGTAGTCATTGTTTTAGTCCGTTTCGCTAAAACCATCCAAGCAAAAAGCGAACCGATTATTGCGTTACCTATTCCGATCCAAATAGATGCTAAACCGTATTGAGAGCCAAAATTACCAGCGTAACCAATAAAAATAACGGCTGAAAAATAAGTCGTACCGTAAGCAAACGCCGTCATCCATCCGTTAAGCCCTTTACCCGCAAACAAAAAATCTTTAACTGTTTTTGAACGGTTTTTGGTATATAGGGCTATTGCTACCATTGATACAAAGTATAATGCTAAAATTATGTAGTCAAGGATCATTTAAACTCCTTATAAAAAAACCGCATAAAATTAAATGCGGCAAAAAATTTCTTAATTTAATATACACCGCTTACTTAACCAATATTGTTAATATTACAATAGGCGGTAAAGTAAAACACTTTTGTGAAATATTTTTATATAATTTATTATATAAATTTTATACCGTTTAATAATAAATCACTATAAGAAATTTGTCAAGTATATTCAAAATAAAACGGTAAATTAATTAATAATTACTTAAAATTCGAAATTGTTTCTTCTTTTTAGCGTTATAACTGTTAAAACAGTGCCTGTAGCCATTATGCAATACATAATAATTAAAAAGAGTGGGAAAATTTGCATACCTACTGCAGAAGAAACAACGCTAAAAACGAAAGGCATTATAGTAACGCCAACGTAACAAGAAGCCATTTGTATTCCCATAACCGATTGTGAAGCTTGTTTGCCAAAATTTTTTGGAGTAAGGTATGCTAAATTTGGAAAAACCGCACCGTTACCAAACGAAACGAAAAATAAAGTAATGCAAATAGTATAAATAGAAAGGTTAAAAAACAAAAATAATAGTGCAATAAATGTTACAATTTGTCCCAAAACAATAATCTTAAACGGCTTTAATTTTAACGTTAAAAGCCCTGAAACAAGTCTACCAATCGTCATTCCTGCATAATAAAACGTCAAGCATAATGCCGCAGTTTCAGGCATAAATTCTTTGATTTTAACCAAATACGTTGTACACCAAGTACCCAAGCAAAATTCAACCGCGCACGTTCCTGCAAAAACCAAGCAAACAAAGTATAGCAACTTATCCTTTAAAATACTTTTATAACTAACCTTTTCTTTTTCAATCGTTTCAGTAAGAACAAGTTTGTTTTTTTGTTTTTTCCAAATAGGAAGCGACAAAAACACTAGTAAAGCAAGAAGCAGTTGGACTAAGAAAATAATGAAATAGCCGTTTCTCCAAGATGAAGTGGTGGTTAAAGCAATAGAAACAAAAAACGGACTAACGCAAACACCTATTCCATAAAAACAATTTATAATATTCATGTGGATAGGTTTATAGTTAACGGCAACATAATTATTTAGCCCTGAATCAATACACCCCGCCCCTAATCCAAGCGGAAGTGAAAAGCAAAGCATAAACCAAATATTAGAACTAATGCAAAAACCAAATAGCCCTATCGCCGTTAAAAGCGTACTAAACGCGGTAACGTTACCCGTACCGAATTTTTCAATAATTTTCGAACTAAAAATACTTGATGAAACGGTGAAAACCGATATTGCCACTGTTATGAAATTCGCGTATGAAAAAGGCAGATTAAAATCTTGGTAAATTGCCGGCCAAGCCGAGCCAAAAAGAGAATCTGGTATGCCTAAACCTATAAAAGCTATGTAAATTACTATCAATAAAAGAGTTGCCATTTTATCCTATTAAACCGTAAAAAATCATTCCTAAAACTGCTGAAATTAATATCAATATAATTGGCGACAAAGTCTTTTTTGCAAACTTTTTGACTAATAAGTTCGTTGCGACTAAAAATGCTAAAATAATGACGGCTTTATAATCAAATAATATTTGATCACCAATATGGTTGAAAGAAAATAAAACCGACAAAAACATAGTAAATGCCGTAGAGATTATAAGCGCGATAACAACAGGTCTTACACCGCCTAAAAAGGCTTTAACACCAGCAAAATTTAGTAGCCCTTTTATTACCGATGCTATAATTAAAATAATTAAAAAAGAAGGTAATACTACCCCTAACGTTGCTATTAGCCCACCTATAAAGCCGTATTGAGAAGAACCGACGAACGTTGCCATATTTATTGCGATAGGTCCTGGTGTTGACTCAGACACGGCAATAAAGTTTAATATTTCTTCGCTAGTAAGCCAACCATGAAGCAAAACTTCTTCTTGAAGCAAAGAAATCATGCCGTAACCACCACCGAAAGAAACTGCACCGATTTTTAAAAAGGTTAAAAATAATTCTAACATAATTATTTATCCCCCTTTTTAAATTTGCCCGATTTTTTTGAAGAAATTAGCGAGATTAAATAGACAATTATACCAACTCCACCGCCTGTTAGGACGTAGTATACGGACGAAAATGAAAAAGCACATACTGAAAACACTGTAATTATAGAAAAAGAAATTACAAAAGTGATTATATTAAAAGCAGTTTTTTTAACGTGTTTTAGCATTTTAAATCCTGCCGAAAATATAAGATAAGCAACACAAACTTGAATCCCCCTAAAAGCGTATTCAACTACTTTTAGTTGCATAAAAGCGTCAAAAAATAAAGAAATTATAAAAATAATTATAAATGATGGTAATACCGTTGCTATAGTTGCAAAAATCGACCCTAAAAAACCTGCAATTTTATACCCAACAAAAGTTGACGTATTAATTGCGATAGGACCTGGTGTTGATTCCGCAATCGCTATAATATCCAAATATTCATCTTGACTTATCCATTTTTTGTTTTCTACAAGTTCACGTTGAATAATACCTATCATGGCATACCCACCACCGAAAGTAAACAAACCGATTTTGAACATTGTAAAAAACAATGAAATTAATTTTTTAAATTTTTGCATTTTACACCTTTAAATTTATTTTAACATAAACGAACTGTTTTAAGCAATCTTTTGTTAAACCATTTTTATATAAAATATTTTATATAAAACAAATTAGTTTGACTATTTATTTTTTTTATATATAATAATATTTATAAAGATTTTTCAGGAGATATTTTTATGAAATTCGATAAAGACGTTTATTACGTTGGCGTTAACGATTATAATATTGACTTATTTGAAGGTCAATTTCCCGTTGAAAATGGAATGGCGTATAATTCATACGTTATATTAGACGAAAAGGTTGCTATTTTCGATACGGTAGACGCTAATTTTATAGTACAATGGCTATCAAACGTAAAAAACGTATTAAATGGCAAACAACCCGACTATTTAATTATTCAACACGTTGAACCCGACCACTCGTCCGGGATTAAGCTAATAATAGAAAATTACCCATCGATTAAATTAGTAGTAAACTCCAAATCACTCGTAATGATTGAAAATTATTATGGAAAATTACCATGTGATAAAATTATAGTTAGTGATGGCGACACCTTAAACTTAGGAAAGCACAACTTAAAATTTGTTTTTGCACCTATGATCCATTGGCCTGAAGTTATGATGACGTATGAAGAAAACTCTAAAATTTTATTCTCGGCAGATGCTTTTGGTAAATTCGGCACCTTGGACACTGATGAAGACTGGGCTTGTGAAGCAAGAAGATATTATTTTGGAATTGTTGGAAAATTTGGCATGCTCGTTCAAAATTTGTTCAAAAAGTTATCTAATTTAGATATAAACGCTATTTGTCCCTTACACGGCCCAGTTTTAGAAGAAAATTTAAGCTATTATTTAAATTTATATCAAATTTGGTCTTCTTATGGTATCGAAGCAAAAGGTACGGCGATTTTTTACACTTCAGTTTATGGTAATACTAAAAAAGCAGTTGATAAGTTAAACGAAATATTAACTAAAAACGGCGAAAAAACTGCGGTATTTGATTTGATTAGATGCGATATGACAGAAGCTTTAGAAGACGCGTTTAAGTATGGAAAAATTATTCTTGCAACAACTACTTATAACGGCGATATCTTCCCGCCTATGCACGAATTTATAACTCACCTAACCGCAAGAAACTATCAAAATCGTACTATAGGATTTATTGAAAACGGTTCTTGGGCACCGACGGCAAAAAAAGTAATGCAATCGATGTTAGAAAACTGTAAAAACGTTAAGTTCTTTGAAAATCACGTGTCTATTTTATCCGGTGTAAAAGAAGAGAATATAGAACAAATTAAAGCACTATCAAACGAAATTTTGTCTATATAAACTAAAAGGAAAAAGTTTACAAAGAAAAAGCCCCGCAATTTGCGGGGCTTAATTATTATTTCTTGCTAATTAATTCAATTATGTCACCTACGGTTTTAATGTTAACCGCATCTTCTTCAGGAACTGTGATATTAAATTCACTCTCAAGCGTCATAACCATTTCAACAACGTCAAGCGAGTCTGCGCCAAGGTCTTTAACAACTTCCTTATCTTCTGTAATTTCTTCTATCGGTTTGTTTAGTTGGCTAGAAATAAGTTCTTTAACTTTATCAGCTACTGCCATAACTTTATCCTCCAATGTTTTTTTTAATTATAATACATTATTAAAAAATATGCAAGCGTTTACTCAAAATATTCGTGTATAACGTATTTTAGCTAAATCGTCGGAATAGTGCTAAAGCCTTTTTGCAACTCTTCATCAGTGGGAACGTAATCTTGCATCTCTTTATTATTAAACGCGGTATAAGCGTTTAAATCAAAATAGCCCGTTCCGGTTAAACAGAACACAATCTTCTTTTTCTCGCCCGTTTGTTTACATTTAAGCGCTTCATTAATAGCAACTTTAATCGAATGAGAAGACTCAGGTGCAGGCAAAATACCTTCACACTTAGCAAACTTAACTGCTGCTTCGAAGACTTTCGTTTGCTCAACTGAAACTGCTTCCAAATAACCGTCGTGATATAATTTAGATATAATAGGGTTAACACCGTGATATCTAAGCCCGCCTGCGTGACTTGATGCAGGAATATACCCGTTACCTAAGGTGTACATTTTAAGAAGGGGTGTAATTCTACCCGTATCGCCGTAATCATAAGCATATTTACCGCGCGTTAACGAAGGACAAGATTTAGGTTCTACCGCAACTATTCTAATATCTTTCGTTCCATTTATTTTATCTTTAACAAAAGGCGCTATAAAACCACCGAAGTTTGAGCCACCACCTATGCAACTAATTAAAATATCTGGTTGTACACCGTATTTTTCTAAAGCAAGTTTGGTTTCCAACCCTATAATAGATTGATGCAAAATTACGTAATCTAAAACACTACCTAAAACGTACTTGCATTCTGGAGTGGAAAGTGCTTTCTCCGTTGCTTCGGACACCGCGCAACCAAGCGAACCGGTGGTGTTTGGGAATTCTTCTAAAATTTTTCTACCTATGCTAGTAGTAGTAGACGGGCTTTTAATAACGTTGGCGCCGTAGGTTTCTATAACCGCTTTTCTAAACGGTTTTTGCTCGGCACTACATTTAACCATAAAAACAGTTAAATCTAGTCCGTAGAACGCGCACGCCATAGAAAGAGCTGTTCCCCATTGTCCTGCGCCCGTTTCAGTGGTTAAGTTTTTTAGTCCTTCTTGTTTTGCATAATAGGCTTGTGGAATTGCCGAGTTTAATTTGTGTGAACCAGAAGTATTGTTCCCTTCAAACTTATAATAAATTTCAGCGGGAGTATCCAAAACTTTTTCCAAACAATACGCTCTAATTAGCGGAGCGGGACGTACCATTTTATAGAACTCTTGGACGTCTTCAGGAATAGGAATATATTCGTCGGTAAAGTTAAGTTCTTGATTAACTAATTCTTTACAAAAAACTTTAGATAAATCTTCTGCAGTACACGGTTTTTTAGTAATCGGGTCTAAACAGGGCTCGTGCTTGTCTTTCATAACCGCGTTTATATTATACCAATGCTTAGGAAGTTCTTTTTCTTCAAGCAATAATCTTGTTGGTATACGTTTTTCCATAGTTTTATCTCCTTAAAAAAAATAACACGAAAATTTATCCGCTTGGGACGAAATTTCCGTGTTGCCACCCAAATTCGCAAATTGCATTTGCCTTAATAAGATACTATCATATCTCGCCACGATAACGCATGGCATGCGTTGAACACTACTACTATTTCGTATTCACCCTCGGTAACCCATTCAATAAATCACTTTGCCCGTTTTCACCAACCACGAACTCTCTAAAAAGTAAGCGAAAATATCTACTATTTTACCTCAACGGTTTATAATTTAACTATCTTGATATTACCACTAACAATCAATTTTGTCAAATGATTTACATATTTTTTTAATTTTTAACGTAAATCCCAAAAGAGTTTGTCTTTTGAATAGCGGAATTATTAAATACTTTAGTAGAAATTAGTTCTTTAACTTCACCATCAAACGATAAATTAATTTCATCATTAGATAGGTTAACACAAACCAAAACGTTAGAATTTATGTTTTCTCTCTTAAAAACAAAAGCACCGTTTTTTGCGAGCAATATAGAAATTTCCCCGTCGTTAAATGCTTTATAATTTTTTCTTAATTTTCCTAAAAATTTATACCAATTTAATAGCACAACGTTTTCATTTTTCCAAGGAAAACACATGCGGTTTAACGGGTCGGTAAATCCTTCCATTCCAACTTCGTCGCCATAATAAATTGAAGGTACTCCGTATAAAGTAAACTGTAACAGCGATGCGATTTTAACAAGAAAAATCGAATCGTTTTTTTGTATATTATTTAACTTTATTTTTTCTTGTTGTTCTTTTGTTAATCCGTTAATATTTATCCCACTAAGCGCCGAAATAAGCCTTATCGTATCGTGTGTCGATAAAATATTCATTAAACTATCTAAAACGATTTTTGGGTAGTTGTTTAATTGCTCTAAAACAACAGATAGTAGCGCCTTTTCATCTTTTTTAGTAACGTACTCTAATATAGCGTTTTTAAGCGGATAGTTCATTACCGAATCAAGTTCTTTACCTAAAAAATATTCTCTTCTCTCGCCGTATGAAACCTTGTTTGAAGCGTCTTCCCAAACTTCACCGATAATTATTGCGTTTTTATTGTTAGTTTTTACTCTTTCTCTTAATTTTTTTACAAAATTTCCGTTTAATTCGTCTACGACGTCAAGTCGCCAACCACCTATTCCAAGTTTTGTGTATCTTTCTATTACGCCGTTTTCACCGCAAATAAAATTTATATAATCTATATTGTTTTTATCAACTTGCGGTAGAGTTTTTATCCCCCACCAAGATTCATAGTCGTTTGGATAATCAATAAAATTAAACCACGAATAATATTTTGAATTTGTGTTTTGATACGCGCCGACACTATCGTAGTTTCCGTATTTGTTAAAATAAATACTATCGTCACCAACGTGGTTAAAAACGCCGTCTAATATAATTTTAATGCCCTTTCTATTTGCCTTTTCAATAAGTTCAATTAAGTCGTTTTCATCACCAAGTAACTCGTCAATCACAAAGTAATCCCCCGTGTCGTAACGATGGTTTGAAAAAGCCTTAAAAATAGGATTTAAATATATTGCGTTTACGGATAAACTCTTGAAATAATCTAATTTTTCGATAATTCCTTGTATGTTACCACCAAAAAAATCATTGTTTAATACTTGCCCGTCTTCGTTAGGTTTATATACGGGGGTGTCAAACCAGTTTTCGTGAACAAATTTTTTAGTATTTATCTTATATTTTTCACTTTTGTAAAATCTATCGGGGAAAATTTGATAAATAACCCCGCCTTTTAGCCATGAAGGAACTTTATAGTCTCTCGAATATACGGTTAATTGATAAAAATTTATTTTGTTTTGAATTTCAGCATTATAATTTTCGCCTTTGCCAAGTTTTTTTCCGTTTGAAAGTTCAAAATAGTACCATTTTAACCCAACAGAAAAAGATAACTCCACAAAAAAAGTATCGTTATCTTTTTTCATTTCATAACGAAATTCTTCTTTCGTAGAATCTTCAATTACAACCATATAACAAGCAGAGTCGTTTGACTTTAATCTAAAAATTACGGGCGTATTTTCTTGAATAGCGCCCGTTATAGACTTGTAATAAACGTTAAGTGGATTAAAATAATGCATAATTAAAATCTTTTTAAGTTCCAAATATTGTTTGCATAATCTCTTATGCTTCTATCACTTGCAAAAATACCAGCGGTAGCAATATTGTTTAGACTCTTTTTCGCCCAAGACAATTTGTCGTTATACACTTCATCACACGCCTTATGCGCGTCACAATACGAGCCAAAATCGGCAAGGCACATATAAGGATCAGCGATAGGGCTTCCAGTTAATAAATATCTAGAAATATCGCTAAAATCTTGACCGTTAAAGCCTTGATTTAAGGCGTTAATGACCTTTTCTGCGCGAATATTGTTGTTATAAAATGAAGTAGAATTATACCCTTCTTTCCATAGCCTATCAACTTCTTTTGCGGTTAAACCAAAAATAAATATATTATCGTCCCCGCACGCTTCTTTCATTTCAACGTTTGCTCCGTCAAGAGTTCCTATAGTTAAAGCGCCGTTTATCATAAACTTCATGTTGCCCGTTCCACTAGCTTCTTTACCTGCTTGAGAAATTTGTTCGCTAACTTCCGTTGCAGGCATTAGTTTTTCAGCAACCGATACTTTATAGTCTTCGATATAAACAACGTTTAATTTTTTAGCAATTTCAGGGTGCTTTTTAATGTCTTGACTAATGAAACAAATTAATTTGATAATTTGTTTAGCGAAATAATAGCCAGGCGCAGCCTTAGCACCAAAAATAAAGGTTTTTGGCGTTACGTTAAGCGATGGATTTTCTTTAAGTTCATTATATAACGAAATTATATACAAAGCGTTTAAAAGTTGACGTTTATACTCGTGCATTCTTTTCGCTTGAACGTCAAACATAGAGTCTGGGTCAATTATTACGCCTTGATTTTTCTTTAAGAAATCACAAAATTGTAATTTCTTTATCTTTTTTATTTCGTTTAATCTTTCTAAAACGGCTTTATCGTTTTCAAACTTTTTAAAATCTATCAAGCGTTCGGCGTCCTTAACGTATTTGTCACCTATGCACTCGTTTAATAGTTCGCACAATTCTTTATTTGACTGACACAACCAACGCCTATGCGCAATACCGTTAGTTACGTTAGTAAATTTGTCTGGGAAAACGTCGAAAAAGTCTTTGAAAATACTTTTTTTGATAATATCACTATGAAGCGCGGAAACTCCGTTTACTTTATTCGACGCTATTACCGATAAGTTTGCCATTTTTACTTGGCCATGAGAGAATATACTCATTCTGTCAATTTTATCCCAATCCCCAGGGAATTTATCCCACATTTGTGCGCAAAATCTTTGGTTAATCTCTTTTAATATCATGTAAATACGAGGTAATCGGCGTTGAATAAGATCTTCACTCCATTTTTCAAGCGCTTCGCACATAACCGTATGGTTAGTATATGCGACGGTTCTAGTGACTATGCTCCAAGCATCTTCCCAAGAAAAACCGTTTTCATCTATTAAAATACGCATTAACTCGGGAATACACAATGCTGGGTGAGTATCGTTAATATGGATTGACGCTTTATCAGGCAAGGTAGAAAGTGACCCGTATCTTCTTTTGTGGTCGTTAACTATGTCTTGAAGCGTTGCTGAAACTAACAAATATTGTTGTTTCAATCTTAAAGATTTGCCTTCGAAATGGTTGTCTGAAGGATATAAAACTTTTGAAATAAGTTCGGCTTCGTTGTCCTCTTGCATGCAACGCATATAGTCGCCTTGAGAGAAAGTTTTCATATCAAAATCGCGAATATTTTGCGCTCTCCAAAGCCTTAAAACCGATACTGCTTCACTATCTTTTCCCGATATCATCATGTCATAAGCAACGGCTTCTACTTCTTTCGCGTCGGCATGTTCAACAGTTAAGCCGTTTTCGGTCCAATTTTCACGAATAAAACCGTCGAATTTTACCTTAAATGTTTTATCGTGACGGGGCGAAAGCCATACTTCGCCACCTGGCAACCAAATATCAGGTAATTCCATTTGCCAACCGTCAACTATTTTTTGTTTAAACAATCCATACTCGTAGCGGATTGAATAACCCATAGCGGGATAATTTTGTGACGCCAAAGCATCCATAAAACAAGCGGCAAGTCGACCTAAACCACCGTTACCTAACCCAGCATCCGGCTCTAATTCGTATAATTCTTCTAATGAACAATTAAAGTTTTTAGTAAGTGCATTATTAAAAGAATCGGTTAAATTTAAGTTATACGCGTTGTTTTTAAGCGATTGACCGAGCAAAAACTCCATACAAAGATAGTAAACCCTTTTGCCACCGTTTTTTCTGTATTTTTTATTAAAAGCGCTACGTTTTTCAAGCAAAATGTCTCTAATGCACATAGCAACTGCTTTATAAATTTGCTCTTTACTTGCTTCTTTCTCGCCAACGCCGTAATATTTTGATAATTTACTTTTGATTAAATTTAACGCGTCTTTTTCAGTAATTTCGTTCATTGTGTCTCCTAGTTGTTATATATTTTTTCGTATTTTGATGCTTGACACGACCAAGAAAAATCCGTTTTCATCGCGCGTTCTTGCAATCTAGTCCATTCAGGTTTGTTTTTATATAAATCTATTGCTTTATTTATTACGTAAAACATATCGTGCGGGTTGTAGTCCTTAAAGGTAAAACCGTTTGAATTTTCTTTACCATAAGGAACAATGCTGTCGTTAAGCCCACCCGTTTCTCTAACGATTGCAACAGTTCCATATCTTGAAGCAATCATTTGAGATAGACCACAAGGCTCCATTTTAGAGGGCATTAAAAAAATATCCGAGCCGGAATAAATCTTTCTTGACAAGTCTTGATTATATGCAATTACTGTTGCGCATTTGCCTTTATAAAGTGTTGAAACGTGGGTAAAGAAATTCTCGTAAGAAGTTTCACCCTTGCCGAGAATAACCACTTGAACGTCTTGAACTAGCAAATTTTCTAGTGTTTCTTTAACTAAATCAAGACCTTTATGCGAAACTAAACGAGAGATTATACAAATAATCGGCACGTCTTCCCTTTCGGTTAACGAAAGTAGTTTTTGTAACTCTTTTTTGCAAACCGCTTTACCCGAAATATCGTCAACCGAATAATTTTTAAACAAATATTTGTCAGTTTCGGGATTATAATAATCTAAATCTATTCCGTTTAGAATGCCATGTAGTTTATTTTCATTTCTTATAACAATGTTCTCTAATCCGTGGGCAAAGAAAGAATTTTTTATTTCGTTTGCGTACGTAGGACTAACGGTAGAAACAGTATCGGTCATTTCAATAGCGCCTTTCATAAGGTTAACTTGTCCGTTAAACTCAACGAAATTTTTAATATTGTCAGGAAAACCGAACAAGTCAGAATATGTTTCCATGCCAAAATTACCTTGGTATTCTATATTATGAATTGTAAATAAAGTTTTAACTTTTCTAAAATTTTCATCCCCGTAATACATACCTTTTAAATATATTATCGCCGAAGCCGTTTGCCAGTCGTTACAGTGTAAAACGTTAGGATATATATTTAATCTTGCGATAGTATCTAATGAAGCACGTGAGAAGAAAGCAAATCTTTCAGCGTCATCGTAAAAGCCATAAATATTGCCTTCTCTCTTAAAATAATATTCGTTATCTAAAAAATAAAATT